>CAZTMF010000633.1:0-2091 GCA_964614675.1 uncultured Caulobacteraceae bacterium
AGGATCGCCGCCCCGGCGAGCACAAGATCGGCGCGGTCGGGGCCGATGCAGGGCTGTCCGGCGCGCTCCTTGGCGGTCATGCCCATCAGGGTCTCGGCGGCCTCCTCGCAGTCCTGGCGGGTCATCCAGAGGCCGTCGACCTTGGCCCGCTCGTAACGCTCGAGGCCCAGGTGCATGCCCGCGAGGCTGGTGATGGCGCCCGAGGTGCCGATCAGGTGGGCGCGGCCGGCCCGGAAGACGGGCTCGAGCTCGCGAGCGCCCTCGAACCTGGCGATCTCGCCCTTCACCTGCTCCACCATGGCCCGGAACCACTGGTCGCGGCCCTCGGACTGTTCGGGGAAGCGGTCGGCCAGGGTCACGACGCCGATCGGCACGCTGAGCCAGGCCTTGATCGGCAGCCGCGCGGGATGGGGCGGGCGCCGATCCGGATCGAACCTGAACTGGCAAAGCTCGATCCAGGACAGCTCCGTCGAGCCCCCGCCGACGTCCACCACCAGGGCGGCGTCGCAGTCGCGGTCCAGCAGGGCGACGCAGCCGGCGACTGAAAGGCGGGCCTCCTCCTTGGGGGTGATGATGCTGAGCTTGAGGCCCGTTTCGGCTTCCACGCGGGCGATGAAGTCCGCGCCGTTCTCAGCCGATCGGCAGGCCTGGGTGGCCACGGCGCGGACGTGAGGCGCACCTCTGCGGCGGATGCGGTCGGCGCAGATCTTCAGGGCCGCCAGGGCCCGGTCCATGGCCGCGCCGTCGAGCCGGCCAGTGTGGGCCAGGCCGTCGCCCAGCCGAACGATACGCGAGAAAGCCTCCAGCACCCGAAAGCCCCGCGCGGTCGGCGAGGCGATCAGAAGCCGGCAATTGTTGGTGCCAAGATCAAGCGCGGCGTAGGCGCGGGGCTCCATACGCGGGGCTGGTTCGCTGCGCCTGTCTTGCATCGGAGGCGGCGCCGCCCCGGACATCGAACAACCCCTGGGTATGTGACAAGCTAAGAGCGACAGCCTAACAAGCTCGCCCTCCAGCCGAAAGCGCTTGTCCGAAAACTGAGGACATCATTCATGTTTCAGTCAGCCGGGAGGGGGTACTCTCGGCTTATGGATGGACGAGTCGCCAAGTTCACGATTGGACAGGTGGTACGCCACCGGTTCTTCCCGTTCCGCGGCGTGATATTCGACGTGGATCCGGAGTTCTCCAACACCGAGGAGTGGTGGCTGGCGATCCCGGAGGACGTGCGCCCGGCCAAGGACCAGCCGTTCTACCACCTGCTGGCCGAGAACGAGCAGTCGGCCCTGGTGGCCTATGTCTCCGAACAGAACCTCTTGCCGGACGACACCGGCGAACCGGTGGGCCATCCGCACACCCAGGTGCTGTTCGCCGCCTTCGAGAACGGCCAGTACCGGCTGAGGCCGCACATCAGTCACTGAAAGAGCGTCCCGGGGCAATCCACCGCCCCGCCCTCCGCTTGCGCTCCGGGCCTTCCTCGCGGCGATCGATCCACCGGATCGATCGCATACGGCCGCGTTCCGCGGTCGTCGCTCCTCAGTCTTCCTTCGGGGTCAGGACCTGGCGGCCCTTGTACATGCCCGTCTTCAGGTCGACGTGGTGCGGCCGGCGCAGCTCGCCCGTCTGCTTGTCCTCCATGAAGCTGTTGGACTTCAGCGCGTGGTGGGCGCGGCGCATGTTGCGCCGTGAGGGCGAGGTTTTTCTCTTAGGGACGGCCATGGCGTGAGCTCTTTTTGGCGCGGACGGCTGCAGGCCGCCCAGACGGGCAGTTGAGTGAGCCGGGGTGTATGCCGCAACAGGCCTTTCGGTTCAAGCGCGCCGCACGCGCCAGGCGAGGCCGAGCGCGCTGGCCAGCACCACGGCGGCGAGACACTGGTGCGCCAGGGCGAGCGCCAGGGGCGCATGGCTGACCAGGGTCACGATCCCCAGGCAGACCTGGGAGAGCACCAGCCCCGCGAACAGGAAGGCCAGCTCCGGGGCCCCCCGCGGCAGCTCCCGCTTGCGGATGGCGACGACGATGGCGACGACCGCGGCGATGGCCAGCAGATAGGCGCCGATGCGATGGTTGAACTGCACCGCCGCCTGGCTGTGCAGCAG
>CAZTMF010000634.1:0-2090 GCA_964614675.1 uncultured Caulobacteraceae bacterium
CCGAGGCCCGCCCCGCACTATCGCGGGCATGAAGCGTCCTCCACGATCCACTTGACCAGGTCGTCGTAGCCAATTCCGAGATGAGCGGCCTGCTCGGGGACGAGCGAGGTCGGCGTCATGCCGGGCTGGGTGTTGACCTCCAAGAGGACCAGGACGTCCTTAATATCGTCATAACGGAAGTCGCTTCGGGTAACGCCGCGACAACCCAGGGCCGCATGGGCTTCGACAGCCAGGCCCATGGCCTTTTCGGCGACGCGCGGCGGGATGGGCGCCGGCAATACGTGGGACGAGCCGCCTTCGCCGTACTTGGCTTCGTAGTCGTAGAACCCGGTGCGCGGAACGATCTCGGTCACCGCCAGGGCCTTGTCGCCCATCACCGCCACGGCCAGCTCCTTGCCGGCGATATAGGGCTCGATCATCACCTCTTCGCCGTAGGTCCAGCTGGACTGGATCAGCTCCTGGGGCGGCGAGTTGGCGCCTTCGAACACCAGGAACACGCCCACCGACGAGCCCTCGGCGTTGGGCTTGACCACGTAGGGCGGCGCCATGACGTGGTCCCTGGCCGCCTCGAAGCGGTTGAAGAGGCCGCCGCCCGGGACCGGCACGCCGGCCGCCGCCAGCACCGCCTTGGCCTTGGCCTTGTCCATGGCCAGAGCCGAGGCCAGGACGCCCGAGTGGGTGTAGGGGATGGCGAGCATTTCCAGCACGCCCTGCATGCAGCCGTCCTCGCCCCAGCGGCCGTGCAGCACGTTCAGCGCCACGTCGGGCTTCAGGGCGGCCAGCACCTGGGCCACGTCGCGGCCGACGTCCACCGGCGAGACCTTGGCCCCCAGCCGCTCCAGCGCCGCGACGCATCCCGCCCCGGTCGACAGCGACACCTCCCGCTCCGAGGAGAGGCCGCCCATCAGGACGGCGACGTGCAGATCGGAAAGGGTCTTGGCCACGGGCGCCTCCAGCATCAGGGAGGTGCTAACTGGCCGATCGGTAAGGCCGCGTTAAGGCTGATCGGGCGGGCGAGGATTGAGTTCGGGTGAATGGCCGTGACGCTGGCCTCGCCCACGCTAAATCCACCCTATTTACGGTGGATCGCCGCCCGGCCGTCGCAGCGGGCGTGGCGCCTAGGGCGGGTGTGGCGCGAACTTTCCGAACCGAAGCGTCCATCTTTCGCGTCTCCGTCATCCGGACAGACCTTCCCGCCGGTTCTGTCGAAGGATGGTCCAGCTCAAGCCCGGATGAGCGCGACGCTAAGGCAGCTGATTGAAAACGGTCAATCGAGCCTCTTTGGCTGTTGCCGCGTGCGCGCTTAAGCTTGGCCTATAAACAGTTGGGGGGACTTGCAGTGAGGTATGGTCGTCTCGCGAGAGGGCGGCAGGGAATGGGGTTCCTGCTGTCGGCGCTACTTTTCGCGGCATCAACTTTCTCCACCCACGCCGCCGAACCCGATCCCGAAGCCCGCTTCCAGACGCTGTTGGCCGCTGCCAAGGCAGGCGACCAGAACGTGGACTGGCAGGCGCTGCGCTTCGCCTACGCCGACCGTCCAAGCTTCAGTGTCTTCGGCGATGGGCTTGACGCTGTCCGCAAGCAGATGTTCGCGGCGCTCGAAGCGAAGGACTATGCCGGCGCTCTGAATTCGGCGCAGCAGATCATCGACAAGGACTTCGTCGATGCAGACGCTCATCTCATCGTATTCCTCTGTGAGGTTAGGCTAGGCAAGCCGGATCAGGGCGTCCGTGACCGTGACATCGGTGTGGGGCTGATCCACTCCATCCAGACAGGCGATGGGAAGACACCAGCCACCGCGCTCTCGGTGATCACCGTGGCGGAGGAATACACCTTCCTCAGGGCCAGCGGCCTGCGCCCGGCCAGCCAGGCGCTCATCCACAACGGCGGTCACAGCTACGATCTGCTCAATGCCGTCGACCAGTCCGGCCAGCCGCATCCCGTGTATTTCTTGATCGACCACATCGTAGCGGACGAAGCCAAGGCTCTGGAACCCAAGAAGAAGTAGGGCGAGAGGCCTACCCCGTTTAGGGCCTCCCGATCCGCTTGATCTCCCACTCGAGCTCGACGCCGAACTTCTCCCGCACGTC
>CAZTMF010000635.1:0-2087 GCA_964614675.1 uncultured Caulobacteraceae bacterium
GAACGTCAGCTTCCCAAGCTGAATGTCGGGGGTTCGATTCCCCCCGGCCGCTCCAATCTCCAACGGCATCCTTTTCGGTAGGCCGCGCGTTCCTGGGTGGGAGCGTCCCCGCCCGGAGTCAGGACTCCACCGGGGTCAGTCGGCCGCTGACGCTTGTTAGGGTCCGCTCCGCCGATTGTTCGACGGAGGCCCCTATGCTCCGGATGTCTTTGGTTCTCGCCTTGGCCGCGGCCGCCGGCCCCTGCTTTGCGGACGACGGCGCCGGTCTGCTGGCGACGGCCTTCACCAACACCATCATCTCGACCTACCCGGATGGGCGCAACGCCAAGCTGTGGCTGAAGCCGGGAGGCGCCTACATGGCCGAAGGCCGCGAGCACGAGCCGTCGAACGGCCATTGGCGGGTGAAGGACGGCAAGCTCTGCCTGAGCCAGACCCACCCCTTCGCCTTCGGCTTCGTCTATTGCACGGCGCTGTCGCAGTTCAGCTCCGGCACACGCTGGATCAGCAAGGCAGTCACCGGCGAGACGATCGAGATCAAATTGGTGCAGGGACGGCCTGGGCTCGTCGGAGGCTGAGGCGGCCCGGCCCGCGCGCCGGAGCTACCGAAGTACCGGAAATCCGGCCGAGACTGCGGGAGCCGTCCGGCCTCGCTTGAGGGTTTGGCCGGGCTGTTCGGACCGGCTCCGGCGGTCACGCTGCAGCCCATGAAGCAGAATCCCGCTCTCCGGCTGGCGCGCCTCGCCCTGGTGGCGGCGTTCGCGCTGAGCGCCTGCGCGACGCCGAAGCGTCTGCCGGCCGTGCCGACGGCGCTCGTCGCCCAGGCTACGGCCCTGCCCGGACCCACACGGTTCCTGGTGACGCGCGAGACCTCCGACATGGTCGCCGAGGCCCGGCGAGCCCTGGAGAAGGAGCGGGCCTGGCTCGCGGCCAATGGACAGAGCGGACCCCTGCCGCCGATGGCGATGCTGGCGATCTCCGGCGGGGGCGACAGCGGCGCTTTCGGCGCCGGCCTCATCAATGGCTGGACCAAGGCCGGAACCCGGCCTGAGTTCAAGGTCGTCACCGGCGTCAGCACCGGAGCGCTCTCAGCTCCCTTCGCCTTCCTCGGACCCAGGTGCGATGCGGCGCTGAAGGCGGTCTATACCGACGTCTCCCAGAACGACATCTTCCGGCCCCGCGGCATGCTGAAGGGGTTCTTCGGCGACGCGATGGCCGACACCAGCCCGCTGTTCCACCTGGTCTCACGCTTCGTCGATCGGCGGATGCTCGACGCCATCGCCGCCGAGTACGCCAAGGGCCGCCTGCTGCTGGTCGGGACCACCAACCTGGACACCCTGGAGCCGGTGATCTGGAACATGACGGCCATCGCCGCCAGCACCGACCCGCACGCGCTCGAACTGTTCCGGAAGGTCCTGCTCGCCTCGGCCTCCGTCCCCGCGGCGTTTCCGCCGGTCCTGATCGACGTCTACGCCGGAGGTCAGCACTACCAGGAGATGCACGTCGACGGCGGCGCCATGGCGCAGGTGTTCATGTATCCACCCAGCGTCAATGCCAGGGCCAGCGGTGTGGAGCGCCAGCGCACGGTCTACATCATCCGCAACGCCCGTCTCGATCCGGACTGGGCCAGCACCAAGCGTCGAACCCTGCCGATCGCCGCCCGCGCCGTCAGCGGCCTGATGCAGAGCCAGGGCATCGGCGATCTCTATCGGATCTATACGACGGCGAACCGCGACGGGGTCGACTACAACCTCGCCTTCATCCCGGCCTCCTTCACCACCCCTCACACCAAGGATTTCGATCCGGCCTACATGCGCCCGCTGTTCGATCTGGGCTTCGAGATGGCGGCCGCCGGCTTCCCCTGGCGCAAGGAGCCGCCGGGCTATTCCGAGGCGCTCAAGGCTTTCACGACGCGCATCGACACGCCCGCCGGCGCGGTGGCGACGTCCGTCCCCGCAGCCGCTGCGCTCCCTCCCGCGGGCTCCGCACAGACTTTCGCCTGCGCGGCTTGAGCTCGAGGGCGGGGGTTCGGCCAGGCGCCTCCGGCGCCCGCTTCGCCAATCTCCGGCAAGCAACGGATGGTCGCGCCC
>CAZTMF010000636.1:0-2075 GCA_964614675.1 uncultured Caulobacteraceae bacterium
AGCGGCCGGGCACGTCGACCCCGTCCCGCACCGCGTCGGTGCCGAGCAGGCAGGAGTCCTCCTCGGCCCGGAAGATATCGACCAGGGCGCCGGCCTCCAGGGGATCGACATGCTGGGCGTAGAGGGCGAGGCCCCGGTTCGCCAGGGGCGCTGCGATCTGCTCGTAGACGGCCCGGAGGCGCCGGATGGCGGTGAACAGCCCAAGGCCCCCTCCACCGGCAGCCGCGAACAGCTCGCGCATGGCGGCCGCCACCTGGCGGGGCTCCTCGCGGTTGACGTCGGTGACCACCAGGGCGCGGGCGTTCTGTTCGTAGTCGAAGGGCGAGGCGAGGCGCAGGGTCTTGGGCCGTTCGGGCAGACGCGCCGAGCCGGTGCGCATCTCGGCCAGGGCGAAAGGATCCTCCAGGGCGGAGTCGGCCAGGGTCGCGCTGGTGACCAGCACCCCGTGGGCCGGCGCCAGAACCGCCGCGCGCAGCGGCTCGGTGGGATCCACCCAGTGCCGGCGGCAGGCGACGTCGATCACCCGGCCGTAGAGATAGACCGCCTCGAACCAGTCGACGAAGTCCGGATCGTCCTCGGCGTTCTCGTCGATGGCCTGGAGCATGGCCCGCCATGCCATGAGCATCATGCGGGCGCGGCGGTCGAGCCCCCTGAGCGCGCCCTCGATCCTGGCGCGGTCGGACGACGGCAGTTCGGCGGCTTCGTCGTCGAGGATCTGGTTCAGGTGCTTGGCCAGGAGCACCAGCGGCGCCTCGACGGCCGCCAGAGCCTGGGCGGCGGTCCGCGCGCCCTCGCGCACCATATCGAGCGCCGGACGGGCGGCGCATTCCTGGCCGAGCTCCGAGGCGGAGGACCGCGCGCGCACCTGCTCCAGGGCGGCGGTGAGGAAGCCCTCGATCGGGCCCATCGGATTGGCCTCGCCCGAGGGCGGGGCGATGCGGCCCGACCAGCCCTCGCCGGGCAGGGCCGTGGCGGCGCGGATCGCGTCGGTGAGGGCCTTGCGCGCCTCTTCGTGATCGGAGACCAGCTCGGAGATCCGCGCCTCGAGCCCGCGTCCCCGCCGGCCGCGGCCCTCCGGTCCCCGGATCCATCGCCTGAGCTCGGCGGCTTCCGCGCCCGAGAGCACCGCCGAGAAGGCCGTGTCGGCGGCGTCGAACAGGTGGTGGCCCTCGTCGAAGACGATGCGCTTGAAGGTGGTGGCTTCCACGTCACGGAGCTTGCCGCCCATGCCCCGCGCGGCGCGGGCCCCGTCGAAGGCCGCCTCGGTCATCACCAGGGCGTGGTTGGCGATCACCAGGTCGGCGCGGCGCGAAGCGCGGACGGTCTTCTCGATGAAACAGGCCCGGTAGTGGGGGCAGGCCGCGTGCACGCACTCGCCCCGGCGATCGACCAGATTGGCGGCGCTGGCCTGGGCGACCGGGCCGATGGCGAACAGAGTGGGCAGCCAGGCCGGGAAATCGCCGCCGGTCATGTCGCCGTCTCGCGCGGCGCGGATCCAGCGGGAGACCAGGCCCAGCCCGATCAGGTCGCCATTGCCCATCTGGGCGGCCTGGACCAACTCCTGGAAGTTCAGCAGGCACAGGTAGTTCTCGCGGCCCTTGCGGACCACGGCCTTGCGGGCGCGGACCTTGGGGTCGGGGAAGACCGCGTGGCTCTCGCGCTCGATCTGGCGCTGCAGGGCGCGGGTATAGGTCGAGACCCAGACGGCCGGCCCGTTGGCCTCGGCCCAAAGGCTGGCGGGCGCCAGATACCCCAGGGTCTTGCCGATGCCGGTGCCCGCCTCGGCCAGCATCATGCGCGGCTCGTTCTCCCGCTCGCGCGGCTGGAAGACGAAGGCTGTCTCGGCGGCGAACTCCGCCTGCGCCGGCCGCGCTTCATCCAGCCCCAGACGCCCGAGCAGTTCCTTCAACCGGTCCTGCGCCTGGCCGGGATCCACGGGCTTGGACCCTGGCTCGCCGGCCGGCCCCTGGTCCTCCCATTCGGGGATGCGGCTCCAGGCGTCGAGCCCGGAACCGCGGTGCTCGCGCACCGGCCGCGTGCGCAGCGCCGCGATCGCCGCCGCGCCCCAGGCCCAG
>CAZTMF010000637.1:0-2073 GCA_964614675.1 uncultured Caulobacteraceae bacterium
CGAGGGCCTGCACGGCTCGGATATTGAGCAGCTGGTCGAGGTTGCTGGCGATCCCCAGCACCGGCCGCCCCTTGAGCAGGGCCTGGGTGGCGGTCGGTGAACCGCCGTTGCAGACCACCAGGTCCGCGCGCTCGCATGCGGCGAGGCCCGGCACGTAGTCGGCCACGAACACCGTCTCGTCGTCGCCGTGGACCTCGGCCCGCCGGGCGGTGGCGAGCACCACCGCATAGCCCATGGCGGTCAGCCAGCCGGTGATCTGGCCCAGCGGCTGGATCTCGCCCGAGCTGCCCAGGGTCACATAGGCGATCGGCTTGTCCTCTGGCAGCCGGTCCCACCATTCGGGATGCGCGACCGGCGGCTCCCAGACCACCGGTCCCAGGAAGCGCCGGCGCGGGGTCTCGGGCACGTCCGGGAACAGGGCCGGGATATCGGCGTAGAGGGTCACGTCCGCCTCGGTGAAGGCGCGCCGCAGGTCCCGTCCGACCCCCTTCAGGCCGTGGGCGGTCATCAGCTCGTCCACCGGCCGCGCGTGCCAGCCCAGGACCATCGCCGCCATGGCATGGAACGCCAGGTCGGCCGCGGGCGCCGGCCATCCACGCAGGCGGTCCACCATTGGCCGGATTGGCCGGAGTGGCCGGTCGGGGCTCCAATAGGCGTTGGAGATCGAGACATAGGGCACGCCCGCCACGCGCGCGCTGGCCGCCAGCGACAGACGCAGGTCGCCCACCACCACGTCCGGGCGGGTCTGCTCGATGAGCTTCAGGTCCTCGGCGAAATAGGCTTCCAGGCGAGAGAGGTTGAACACCGGTCGGCCGCGCCTCAGCCGCTCGGCGAAGGCCTCTGGCGCTTGGGCGTCCAGCCCAAGCCACCGGGCGTGCGGCGGCATCCAGGCCCGATAGCGCTCCGGCGTCGCGATCGAGATCTCGAAGCGGCCGCGTGGGAGGGCCGCGGCC
Source organism: uncultured Caulobacteraceae bacterium (assembly GCA_964614675.1). Lineage (GTDB taxonomy): Bacteria > Pseudomonadota > Alphaproteobacteria > Caulobacterales > Caulobacteraceae > JANWHQ01. The sequence goes on from CAZTMF010000637.1 coordinate 954, forward strand.
AGGGCGAGAGGCCGCGCGGCGTGGGCCAGGGTCGCGCCCTCGCCGATGAACAGCACACGCAGTCGCGCCGCCGCGGCCGTGTGCTGGCCGGGATCGGCGCTCGGAGTAGGATCAGGGTTCATCGACGGCGCCACGAAAACGCGCGCCAAGCTGCCACGGATGGACGCCGTGCGGCAGTCCTCAGCCGCGGTCGGAGACCACCTTGCCACCGCGGGCCAGGATGTGGAGCTGCTGCATCAGGACGCCGAGCTCGCTCCTGACCGACTTCGCCTCCTCCTGGGCGGCGCCGGCCGAGGCCGCCACGGTTCTGGCCCGGCCCTCCGCACGGGCGAGGGCGGCGGAGACCGCCGCATCGATCTCCGGCTGACTCAGGGAGGCGTCCCGCACCGCCGATTCGATGCTGACCTTCGCCTCGTCGAGCGCCTCGCGGCGGTCCGCCTCGAACGATTCCAGCCGGGCGTCCAGGCCGTCCAGCCGGCTCCGCAGCGACTCGATGCGGCCCTCCAGCGCCTCCATCCGGCTCTGGCGCGCGAGCGAGGGGCAATTCAACGCCCGCGACGGGTCGCGCTGATGGGCGAGCGCCGGCGAAGCGCCGACGATCGCGGCGATCGCCGCAGCGAGGGTCAGCTGATGACGCATGCCGCACCTCCCAGCTGGAGCGCACACCGTTGGCCTTACGGCCAAGCATGCGCCGGAGGGCGAACCTCGTCACCTTAAGTCTTGGTCATGTTCGGCGCGTGCGCCCGGCGAAAGTGCCCGCTTTCGCGCCGCCCTATTCCGGGGACTGGGCCCGCTGGTCACGCTTGGCGAGGACGCGCAGGCGCAGGGCGTTCAGCTTGATGAAGCCGCCCGCGTCGCGGTGGTCGTAGGCGACCTTGCCCTCCTCGAAGGTGACCAGGTCCTGGTCGTAGAGCGAATAGGGGCTCTCGCGGCCGATGACGGTGACGTTGCCCTTGTAGAGCTTGACCCGCACCCGGCCGGTGACCAGCTCCTGGCTCTTGTCGATCAGGGCCTGCAGCATCTCGCGCTCGGGCGAGAACCAGAAGCCGTTGTAGATCAGCTCCGCATAGCGGGGCATGAGGTCGTCCTTCAGGTGCGCCGCGCCCCGGTCCAGGGTGAT
>CAZTMF010000638.1:0-2067 GCA_964614675.1 uncultured Caulobacteraceae bacterium
GGGGTGTCGAAGTCCGGCTCGCCGACGCTCAGAGAAATGATGTTCTTGCCCTGCCGGGCGAGCTCGCGCGCCTTGTCGGTGGCGGCGAGGGTGGCGGAGGGCTTTACGCGGCGGAGGGCGGCGGACTCGGTGAACATCTCTATTCCTCGGGGATGCGGCGCTCGTTTAGCGGCGGCGGCGCCGGGCGCCAATGGGAACCAGAAGCCTTGCCGCCCCTTTCAGCCAAGATGTCCTGCAGTGTGCCCCCAAGGCGACGGCCGGCGCTGTTCGCGTGCGCGGTAGCGGCGGCGCTCTGCGCCTGCTCGCGTCCCGAGCCGCCGATCGGGTCCTCGCCGGCCGAGCGGGCGGCGGCGCCCACCGTCGCGGAGGTCGCCGGCCCCCCGCTGTTCGTCGGCCGCTGGGCGGCGTCGAAATCCGCCTGCGCCACGCGCGGCTGGGAGCTGACCGCCACCAGCCTGAAGTCGCCGAGCGCCCTCAGCTGCCAGCTCTTCAAGGCCGAACGCTCCTCGGCCGGCTACAGCGTCTACAGCACCTGCTTGGTGGGCAAGGCCTCTCAGCCCATGCGGCTTGTGTTCACCCTGACCGGGTCGGGCGCGACCCGGTCTCTGACCATGACCGGTGGTCCTTTCACCGAGCCCTTGGCCTTGTCGCGATGCGCCGCGGCCGTCGAAGCCGCCTCGAGCACGCCAGCCAGCGACGCCGCCCCGGCTTGACCGGGGCTGGGGGATCGGCGACCGCTCGCGGCATGGGCCGACTGATCCGCTTCATCCTGGACATGGACGCGCGCGCCTGGCGGACGGTCGTGGTGACCTTCCTGCTGTTCGGCGGCGCCGGGCTGATCTTCCTGATCGCCATCCCGGCCCTGGGCTTCAACGGCCAGGACACGGTCGGCCAGTGGCTGGGCGTGGCGGCGAAGAGCCCCTACGCCCTGCTGATTGCGGTCGGGGCCTTCGCGGTCCTGGCCTTCGCGGGCGTGCCGCAGGTGGTGCTGATCGCCGCCGCGGTGGTCGCCTTCGGGCCGGAGCTCGGTTTCGCCTACAGCTGGATCGGCACCATGGTCTCGGCGAGCGTCGGCTTCTGGCTCGGTCGGGTCACCGGCGGACAGCTGCTGCGCCAGGTCGGCGGCGAGAAGCTGAAGGCCTTCATGGCCATGATCGGCAAGAATGGTTTCCTCGCCAGCCTGATCGTGCGGCTCGTCCCTTCCGCGCCCTTCGTGGTGGTGAACATGGCCGCCGGCATGACGCCCATGCGCTTCTCGGCGTTCGCCCTCGGCGCCGCGATCGGCATCGTGCCCAAGATCCTGCTGACCGTGATGGCCGGCCATTCGGTGATCCACGCCCGCTCGGGACAATGGGCCGCGAACCTCGGCCTGTTCGGCCTGGCGCTTTTGATCTGGGTCGGAGCGGGTCTCTGGGCGCGGCGCTGGATGCGCCGGCGCGAGGCCGAGGCCTCACCCGAGGTTGCCGAAAGCGCCGAACCTCAATAGATAGACCGGTCATGCGCCGCATTCGCGACAGCCAGCTTCTCCTTCCGCTGGGGCTTACGGGCCCCTGGGCGTCCGTCTAGCCGCGCGCCTCGCGGCTGGCGTCCAGGGGATCTCTCGACCTCCCCGAATGCACCGCGAAGGAAACTGATCATGACCGCCCCCGCCTCCGACGTCGCCAAGGAACGCGTCGTCATCTTCGACACCACCATGCGCGACGGCGAGCAATCGCCCGGCGCCTCCATGTCGCTGGAAGAGAAGCTGGAGCTCGCCAAGATCCTCGAGGAGATGGGGGTCGACGTCATCGAGGCCGGCTTCCCGATCGCCTCCAACGGCGACTTCGAGGCCGTGCGACGCATCGCCGAGATCGTCTCGGAGTCCACCATCTGCGGCCTGGCCCGCGCCACGGCCAAGGACATCGAGCGCTGCGCCGAGGCGATCAAGCCCGCGCGCCGCGGCCGCATCCACACCTTCATCTCCACCAGCCCCGTGCACATGAAGCACAAGCTGCAGATGGGGCCGAACGCGGTGCTGGAGGCGATCCACGCCTCGGTCTCCCTGGCGCGCAACCACACCGACGACGT
>CAZTMF010000639.1:0-2054 GCA_964614675.1 uncultured Caulobacteraceae bacterium
GGCGACCGGATCGGCCGCAAGACCTGCATCCTGATCAGCTCGGTCCTCTACGGCCTGCTGAGCCTCTGCCTGCTCCTGGCGCACGACCTGAACACCCTGGTGCTCCTCAGATTCCTGGCCGGGCTCGGCATGGGCGGCGTGATCCCGAACGCCATCGCCGTCGCCGCCGAGCTGGCGCCCAAGCGGATGCGCGCGGGCATGGCGGGCTTCATCGGCGTCGGCATCACCATAGGCGGGATCGCGCCAGGGCTGGTGGTCGCCCAGCTGCCGCCGGGACCGGTGTTCGAGCAGCTGTTCCTGATCGGCGGGCTCGCGCCGCTGGTGCTGGCCGTCGTCATCGCCCTGGGCCTGCCGGAATCGATCGCCTTCCTGATCCAGCGCGGCGGCTCCAAGGCGCGCATCGCCAGCCTGGCCAACCAGATCGAACCGTCGCTCGGCGCCAGCGCCGAAGACGACTTCGTCCTGCCGCAACGCCCGGCGGGCGAGCCGGTCGGCTATTCCGCCCTGTTCGCGGGCGGGCTCAAGCTGGTCACGCCATTGCTGTGGGTGATGTTCGCCGCCAGCCTGCTCAGCCTGTTCATGCTGACCAGCTGGATGCCGCTCCTGCTCGAAGCCTCCGGCTTCACCGCCCGGGACGCGGCGGCGACCAATTCCCTTTTCCAGATCGGCGGCGCGGTGAGCGGCGTGGTCGTGCTCCTGCTGCTAGGCCGACTGGGGCCGCGCCTGCCGTTGGCGATGTTCGTGCTCTCCTTGGTCAGCATCGCCATCGCGGGCCGGGCCCCGCTGTCGAACGGCGCGCTGGCGTTGGTCATCGCCATCTGCGGTTTCTGCATCACGGGAATCCAGTGCAGCCTGAACGGCACGGCCGGGATGGCCTATCCGACCTCAGCGCGGGCCCGAGGGGTCGGCGCGGCCCTGGGCGTCGGGCGGATCGGCGCCGTCGTTGGTCCCCTGGTCGCCGGCGCCATGGTGGCCTCGGGCGTCACCTCGGCGCGCGACCTTTTCCTGCTGCCGCTCCTGCCCCTGGCGGTGGCGACAGTGGCGGGCTTCGTGCTCATGCGCCGGCTGGACCTGCGCCAGGCCCCTGGCGCGACGGCCTGAGCCCGCTCTAAGATCATCAGGAAGGCTGGCCATCGAGGGCCGGCCCGCGCCCACCGTCTTTGGAGGATATCGCCATGTACGACATCGGCCTTCTGATCGGCGAGAAGGACAGCCTGGCCGCGGCCGGCGGCGCCACTTTCGATCGGCTGAACCCGGTCACCTCCGACCTCGCCACCCGCGCCGCCGCCGCCGCGCCCGGCGACTGCCGCGCCGCCTGTGATGCGGCGGCCGCGGCCTTCCCGGCCTGGTCCGAGACCGGCCCCAACGCCCGCCGCGCCCTGCTCAACAAGGCCGCCGACGTGATGGTCGCCCGCGCGCCCGAGTTCGTCGACGCCATGATGAGCGAGGTCGGCGCCACCAAGGGCTGGGCGATGTTCAATATCATGCTGGCCTCCTCGATGCTCCGCGAGGCGGCGGCCATCACCACCCAGATCTCCGGCGAAGTGATCCCGTCGGACCATCCCAGCCGCCTCTGCATGGCGATCCGCCAGCCGGCCGGCGTGGTGGTGGGCATCGCCCCCTGGAACGCCCCGATCATCCTGGGAACCCGGGCGGTGGCCGTGCCCCTGGCCTGCGGCAACACCGTGGTGCTGAAGGCGTCCGAGCAATGCCCGCGGGTGCACTATCTGATCGGCTCGGTGCTGCGCGAGGCCGGCCTGCCGCCGGGCGTGATCAATGTGGTGACCAACGCCCCCACCGACGCCCCGGGCGTGGTCGAGGCCCTGATCGAGCATCCGGCCGTGCGGCGGATCAATTTCACCGGCTCCACCAAGGTCGGGCGCATCATCGCCGGCATCGCGGCCAAGCACTTGAAGCCCTGCCTGCTGGAGCTCGGCGGCAAGTCGCCGATGGTGGTGCTGAAGGACGCCGACCTCGACGACGCTGTGGCCGCGGCCGGCTTCGGCGCCTTCATGAACCAGGGCCAGATCTGCATGTCGACCGAGCGGATCGTG
>CAZTMF010000640.1:0-2054 GCA_964614675.1 uncultured Caulobacteraceae bacterium
AGATGGGCTTCTGGCTCATGCCTCCGCCGGAGAACTTCGCCACCGGGGTCGTCACAGTCCCCAAGTTCCGGGACATCATTCCGCTCGTCGACATCATTGGCCGCCTCGAGCAGAGCAAGATCGTCCAGGGCTTATGGATGCTGTCGAGCCCGACCACCGGCACGCCCGGCTTCGCCGCTCACGAGGCCGGGCCCTCCAAACCTCAGGATCCCAGGATCCTCGCCATCCTGAACGATCCCGACGGCGTCGACATGGACAAACTCGAAGCCGCGGCCAGGTCCACTGGCCTCCCATTCTGGGCGTGCGACCTCAACTTCTACGGCCCCGCGAAGCTCATCAAGGCGCAGTGGGACTGCGTTCGCGACGCCCTGGCGGAAATACCGGGGGCTCGATTCAAGCTCAACAAGGTCCGCCGCCTGCCGCTTCCACCCCAAGAACTGGCGAACACGCGCGACCTCGGACCCTTCGGCATTCCGACGCTGCGGACCTTCGATCTTGGCCCAATGTTTTCCTATGAAGGGGCGGACGTCGTCGGCCATATCTTCTTCTCGCCGGTCATTCCCCGGACGGGCGAAGCGGCGATCGAGGCGATGGATGTCTTTGCCGCGATCGCGCGCAAGTACAAGCTGCCCTGCCCGCCGCTTCAGTTCCCGTCGTCGCTGTTCGAAAGGGCCTTCCTGTTCGCCGTCGGCCTCCCGGTCACCCGGTCCGCCACGGTCAACGCCAAGCTGCGGGACATCATCCGGGAACTTGTGGCGATCTCCGCCGAGCGCGGCTGGGGCGAGTATCGGACCGCGCCCGCCTTCTACGACCTGATCATGGGCGTCTATTCGTACAACGACCACGCGCTGCGCGAATTCCTGGAGACGATCAAGGACGCAGTCGATCCGAACGGCATCATGTCCCCCGGCCGCTATGCGATCTGGCCGCGCCATCTCAGAGACGCCAAGGTCTGAGCAGCCGGCGGTCTCGCGGGCGCTCAGGCCGCTTCGATCCGCCAGGGCTGCAGGATTTCCGGCGGAGGACCCTTGATCTCGGTGATCTTGCCTTGAGCGTCCAGCACATAGAGAAGATAGCCGTGTGTCCGCTGGACCTCGCCGGCCTTCAGGGTGCGGCCGAAGATCGTGGCGTCGGGGCAATCCCTGATGCAGCGCAGTTCGCTGTGCACTTCCGCGGCGGCCCCCGTGGCGTCGGAACAGAAGAACAGGACTTCGAGCGACTCCCTCACATAGGGGCGTTGGCGGGCATAGAAATCCAGCACGCCGGCCTTGCCGCGGATCTGCATCACGAACTTGATGTCGTCGGCGTAGTATTCGACGAAGCGCAGATCGCCTGCATTCATGAGCCGGACGTAGCGGTCGTAGGCCGTCCTATCCAAACGGAACCGGCGCGCGGCCGTCCAGCCTGGGAGCGGCTTCAGCGCCGCCGCGCCAGCGAGCGAGGCCGCCAGGAACGTGCGTCGATGGGACATGGCCTGTGGGGCGGTTGTCTTCACGTACGCCTCCGTCACCATCTTCGCTTCGTCAGGACGTCGCCACGCCGGCCCGCTTGGGCGATCAGCGCCTAGCAGGTCCGGTCGGCTAGCGACTCTGGGCCTTGTCCGGCGCGTTGTATTCCAGCTTGCCGCTCGTCGGGTCGAAGTAGTCCCGGTTGTCCGTGCAGGCCCACTCTTGCGGCTCGTTTCTGCGTTCGATCCCGCGAATATAGCGGCGGGGCGGGAGGCTATAGGGACGCCTGAAGACGGTATCGTCGTAGATCGTCGTCTGCACCTCGAGCGTCTTGAAATTGGCGAGCCGCATGCGCTCCACCAAACGAAGCTTCGGTCCGTGCTGACCGAAGATGACCCCCGATAGCGGAGACGGATCGCCCTGCGCCCGCGCCTTACTGTCCAACCTGCCCAACTGGAACAGCGTGTCTGGCGCGAATCCCGTCGTGTCGACGACCAGGGTATGACCTTCCCAGTGACCGATCGACTCTCCCAGATAGGTCGGATTTGGCTGCTCGCTGTGCTTGCGGCCGTCGGTGTGGATGAAGCGCGTCATGCCGGAGGATTC
>CAZTMF010000641.1:0-2053 GCA_964614675.1 uncultured Caulobacteraceae bacterium
CTCGCCTATCGCCCCCAGCCGCTGGGCCAGGGCCGCGCCCATGAACGCGTCCAGGTCGCCGTCCAGCACGCCCTGGGTGTCGGAGGTCTCGACGTCCGTGCGCAGGTCCTTCACCAGCTGGTATGGCTGCAGCACGTAGGATCGGATCTGGTGGCCCCAGCCGATTTCGGTCTTCTGGTCCTCGATGGCCTGGGACGCAGCCTCGCGCTTCTGCAGCTCCAGCTCGTAGAGCCTCGCCTTCAGCATCTTCCAGGCCTGCTCACGGTTCTGGTGCTGCGAGCGCTGGTTCTGGCAGGCCACCACAACGCCGGTCGGGTTGTGGGTCAGGCGGACCGCGGAGTCGGTCTTGTTGACGTGCTGGCCGCCCGCGCCTGACGCCCGGTAGGTGTCGGTGCGGACGTCGGCCGGATTGATCTCGATGTTGATGGTGTCGTCCACGACCGGATAGGCCCAGATCGAGGCGAAGGACGTGTGCCGGCGGGCGTTGGAATCGAAGGGCGAGATGCGCACCAGCCGGTGCACGCCGGCCTCGGTCTTCAGCCAGCCGTAGGCGTTGGTCCCCTTGATCTGCAGGGTTGCCGACTTGATCCCGGCCTGCTCGCCCGGTGTCTCCTCGATGACGTCGACCGCCATGCCGTGGGCGTTGGCCCAGCGGCTGTACATCCGCTCGAGCATCTCGGCCCAGTCCTGGGACTCGGTGCCGCCGGCGCCGGCGTTGATCTCGATGTAGCAGTCGTTGCCATCGGCCTCGCCCGACAACAACGCCTCCAGTTCGGCGCGAGCGGCCTGATCCTTCAGCCGCCCGAGCTCGGCGCTCGCCTCGTCCAGCGAGGCCTCGTCACCCTCGGCGTCAGCCAGTTCCGCGAATCCGACCGCGTCGGCCAGCCGGGTCTCGAGGGTCCTGACGGCGTCCACCTGGGCGGCGAGCCGATTGCGTTCGCGCATCAGGGCTTGGGCGTCCTCGGGCCTGTCCCAGAGACTGGGATCCTCGGCCCGGGCGTTCAGCTCGTCGAGCTGCCGGAGCGCAGGTTCCCAGTCAAAGACGCCTCCTGAGCAGGTCTATCGACCGCTCGATGTCGGCCGCAGCGGCCTCGACATCCGCTCGCATGGAACTGTTCCTTGCTGTTGGGAGGCCGCGAGATAGGGCGCCCCCGGCTTCAACACAAGCCGCTCTAATAGAGCCCGGAGATGTCGGGCGCCGCCTTCTGCTGAGCCGGCGGTGGCGGCGGCGGTGGTTGAGCCGCCGTGGCCGCATTGTCGGCGCCGGAGACCTTTCCGTTCGGCCAGACGCGGTTGTAGGGCTGCGGACCGACCAAAGGTTTGGCGCCGCCCGGCTGGGTGCCGTTGCGGAAGGCCTCGCTCCGCCCGTTGACGAGCAGGAACTTGGTGTCGTCTGGCGCCCTGAACTGGCCGGGCGACCGGCCCTTCATCGCCTGGGCCATGAAGTCGATGAAGATCGGCACGGCCGCGACGGCGCCGGTCTCCTTCTCGCCCAGCGAACGGTTGTCGTCGAACCCGACGAACACCCCGACGATCATCTGGGGATTGAAGCCGACGAACCAGGCGCTTCGGTATTCATTGGTGGTGCCGGTCTTGCCGCCATATTCGGCGCCCAGCACGTGGGCTGCGTAGCCGGTGCCGTGAGCCACCACGTCCTGCATCATCGAAGTCATCTGGTAGGCGGTGATCGGATCGAAGATCTGCCGGCCCTCGGGCTGCAGGCTCGGCGGGTCCTCGCCCTGGTACGGGCCGCCGCACGAAGGGCAGTCGCGCTTGTCTGAGCGGAACACGGTCTTGCCTTCGCGGTCCTGCACCATCTCGATCAGGTGGGGCTCGACCTTCCGGCCCCCGTTGAGGAACGCCGAATAGGCTCCGGTCAGCTTGAACGGCGTCGTTTCGCCGGCGCCCAGCGCCATGGCCAGCACCGGTGACATGTCGTTGACGACGCCGGCCTTGATGGCGGTGTCGCGGATCTTCTGCATGCCTATCGCCTGGGCGAGGCGCACGGTCATGGTGTTGCGTGACAGCTCCAGGCCTTTCCGGAGCGTCAGCA
>CAZTMF010000642.1:0-2050 GCA_964614675.1 uncultured Caulobacteraceae bacterium
GCTCCTTTTCCAGCAGGCGCGCCGCCTCGGGCTTGAAGAACAGCTTGGTCTCGAAATCCACGCCCGGCGAGAGGCCCATATAGGCGTGCGACGGTCTGGCGAAGCAGTAGATGCAGCCGTGTTCGCAGCCCCGGTACGGATTGATCGAAGAGTTGAAGCCGATGTCGGGGCTGTCGTTGTGGGTGATGATCTTGCGGGCGGCCTCGACCTGCAGCTCGGTCTTCAGCTGGGGCGGGGCGTCCTCGTCGAGTTCGCTCCAACCGTCGTCGAACCCGTGGCGGGTGAAGGCCTCGAAGCGGCCGCTCTCATTGGACTTGGCCCCACGGCCCTTGGGGTCGCCGGTGGGCGGGAAGCACGCTTGGGTCATGCCCCGAGCCTACCATCGTACGTGAACATAACAAGAACATTTGGGTCAGCGGTCCGCGGCCGCTCGCCGGCTTGCCAGCGTCCGGCGCGCTGCTAGGCTCGTCCCCTCGGTGGGGACCGGGATGAGCGACCTCGAACTTGGCCAGTCGACTTTGGCCCTGAAGGCCGTTCTCGACGCCAAACCGGGCGCCGTGGGCGAGCCGATGACGGCGGCCAGGGGATCCCGGCCGCTGGTCCTGATCTATAAGGTGATGGGCAAGATGTTCGCCATCCTGGCGGTGCGCGGGACGCCGAACGTCATCCTGAAGTGCGATCCGCACCTCGCCGAGGTGCTGCGCGGCCACTACCAGGGCGTCGGCCACCGCTCGCACCTGGACCGGCGGTTCTGGATCAGCGTCGACCTGGACTCGGACGTGCCCGCGAGCGAAGTGCGGCGCCTGGTGGATCACTCCTACGAACAGGTCTGCGCGGGCCTGACCCGCAAGCAGAAGGCCGAGCTCGAGGCGATCGCATGACCACGCCCGGAACCGTGCACCTGCTCTGCGGCCCGACCGGCGCGGGCAAGACCACCTATGGGTGGAAGCTGGCGGAGGCCGAGGGCGCGGTCCGCTTCTCGATCGACGAATGGATGTCCGCGCTGTTCTGGATGGACGCCAGCCATCCGTTCGAGCCTGCCTGGGCGATGGAGCGGGTCCAGCGCTGCGCCGCCGTGATCTGGCGGACGGCCAAGGACGTGTGCCTCGCCGGCGCGCCGTGCGTTCTCGAGATCGGCCTGACCTCGGCCGAGGCCCGCAATCGCTGTGTCGCCTTGGCGCGCGAAGCGGGCCTCTCGGTGAGGCTCCATCTGGTGGACGCCCCCAGGGAGGTGCGGTGGGAGAGGGTTCAGGCCCGCAACGCCGAGGCCGGGGCGGCGGGCCAACTGCCGTTCGAGCTGACGCGGGAAATGTTCGACTTTGTCGAGACCATGTGGGAACCGCCCACGGACGCGGAGCTTGCTGCCTGTGACGGCGTGCGCGCGGGCGCCTAGGGAAGTGTCTTGATGATCTCGGTGGTGATCCCGACCCATGACGACGAGGCGGTGCTTGGCCGCGCGCTGGGACCCTTGGTGTCCGCCGCGGTGACGGGGCTGGTGCGCGAGGTGATCCTGGCCGACGGCGGCTCGGTCGACGCCACCCTCGACATCGGCGAGGACGCGGGCTGCCGGATCGTCGCCGGCGAGGGTTCGAACGAGGATCGCGCACGGGCCGCGGCTGAGGGCGCGAGCTGCGACTGGCTGATGATCCTGCCGCCCGAGGTCCAGCTGCTGCCCGGCTGGGAGGGCGTGGTCCGCGGCTTCGTCGAGCGTCAGTCCACCGCCTCGGCGTCCCTGCCGCCGCTGGACCCTGACGCGGGCTGGATGAAGCGGCTCCTGAAGCGCTCCTGTCAGCCGGTGATGGTGGTCCGCAAGAGCGCCTATCTCAACAGCGAACATCCGCCCGTGCGGCGCATGGCCGGGTGCGCGGTGGTGATCGGGCGGGAGGAATAGATCGGCTCGTCGTCGCCCGGCTCGAGCGGGCGGGCAGGCATCCAAGCGGGCCAATGACGATGTTTAGCGGTCCAACGCAGGGCCGACGCGCAGCTCGCCGCTGGCCAGGGCGTCGACGGAGCGGTTCTGTTCGCCGAACATGCGGCGGTAGATCCAGTA
>CAZTMF010000643.1:0-2049 GCA_964614675.1 uncultured Caulobacteraceae bacterium
GGTGATCTTGCCGAAGTGCATGTACTTCAGCGGCTGATCGAGGGTGATCGCGTTCCCGCTGACGCCGGTGATGGTCCGCTTCTCGGCCTGGGTGGGATTGAAGTCGGTCGAGGCGAGGACGATCACGTCCCCCCTTCGCCAGCCGCTGGCGTCCAGGACGTCGATCCGGCTGCCGCCGGCCTTGGCCGTGTCCGCGAGCTTGGTCCAGGTGTGGGTGCGGTCGCCGTGCAGGCTCAGGGTCCCGCCCAGCATCATGATGCCGCGGTCCCCCATGGTGTTGATGTTCTCACCCGGGACATTGTCGGTGAGGGTGATGGTCGCCTGGTGCGTGTAGGGCCTGGCCTCGCTGCCGATCTCCAGTTCGCCGCCCGCCAGATAGATCCACTCGGTCTTCAGTCCGAGATCGCGATCGTTCGAGAAGCTGAGCTTGCCGTTGACCGTCAGGCTGCGCAGCGCCGGCGGCGTGACATCGAGGACGATGTCCCGGTCCCGGCCGATCGTCACCGCATCCCCTGCGCCCGGGACCTTGCCGTCAGGCCAGGACGCCGGATCCGACCAAAGCGAACGATGGACCGCCGAAGCCGGCGCGGGGGCCGGCATGGCCATATTCATGTGGTCGTGGGTTTCCTGAGCGCCGGCTTCAGTCGCCATCCCGAGCAGGAGGCAAGCTGGAAGCAGCACAGGAAGAAACAGGCGAGATTGGATCCGCATGGCGTTGGCCCTCCCCGGTCGGGACCGCAAGCCCCGCATTCTTCTTGTGAATACGCTTGGCGCAGAACACGCGGATTGCCAAGCCGGCGTATGCACGCATGTCGGGCGGCTATTCGACAGCCTCCCCTCTCCCTTCAGGGGGAGGGGTCGGGGGTGGGGGTCCGCGCGGACTTTCAGCCTCGTGCGACGGATCAGCTTTCGAAGCGGAACGGGTCTATGGACCCCCTCTCCCGACCTCTCCCCCTGAGGGGGAGAGGGGCAGAAAGGGTCCTACCGGCTGACCTCGACGCTGGTTCCACCGGCGCCGGGGCCGCTGATGCGGGCGCCTTCGCCGTTGGAGACGACCTTCACCCACAGGGCGTCCTTGCCCTTGTAGTAGGCGGTGTCGCTGGCCTTGCGGAGCGCGTCCAGGCTGCCCTCGGGCGTGCCCGAGGCCGCGGTGGTGAAGCCCGGCAGTTCGAAGATCACCCACGAGCCCTTGTCCATCTCCGTCAGGCGCAGCGGCAGGGACTTCCGTTCGGTCATCACCTTGATCTCGTCGCCGGCGCGGACATTGGTCTCCCCGCCCAGGGTGAATTCCTTCCCGTTGCTGCTGACGACGATCGGCGGCGGAGGAGGTCCCGCGGGGCGTCCGAAAACGCCGCCAGGACCGCCGCCAGGACGGGGACCGGCGGGCGCGGCGGGGCCGGCGGCGGGGGCTCCGGCCGCGCCTGCGCCAGGCGCGGGAGCCAAGGCGCGCAGAGCGCCGAAAGCGCCGCCGGCCGGGGGGGCGTTGAAGGACACCCGCCCGACGTCGCCCTTGCACACCGCCGCGTTCCAGGTCGGCTTGACCTCGCAGGTCTTGTCGATGGCGATCCCGTTATCGGTGTCGTTGATCAGGATGAAGGAGTCCCGGACCCCCGTGACCGTGCCGTCCACGTCGTGGAACACCGAGGTCTTGTAGCTCCCGTTGCCGTAGTCGTCGTTGCTCCACCTGTGCTCCATTGGCGGGAAGTACACCGGCTTGGCGTTGATGAACTTCGCGTGCTGCACGGTGTTGTTCGAGCTCATCCCGAAGCTGGTGTAGAGCAGGTACGAGATCGCGCCCGTCTTGCGGGTGGCGTTGTCCTGGAAGTTCACGAAGGTGTCGTTGTCCAGGTGATGCAGGTAATCGTAGAACTCGTAGCCGCGGATCGGGAAATCAGCGACCTCGGGCTCCGGCAGGCTGCGGCCGTAGGCCTTTTCCGACGGCGCCCTGGGGTTGCCGATGTTTTCGCTCTCGCCCACGAACAGCGAGTCGACCATCCGTGACGTGAAGGCGGAATTGCCGAAGTTGCCGGACGCGTGGGTATAGCCGAT
>CAZTMF010000644.1:0-2048 GCA_964614675.1 uncultured Caulobacteraceae bacterium
CGGCGTCGGTGATCACGCCGAACTCGCCCTCGAAGTCGATGCCGTCGGCTTCCGAGGGCGCCGGCACGGCGTCCCTTGGCCCCAGGAACTGGTGCGACATCCCCTGGTACATCAGGGGCGCGTCGGTCTCGATCGGCGGCAGCTTGAACGCCTTCTGCATCAGAGCGGCGTGGGTCGGAAACGCCGATCCGTCGAGCCATTGCCAGCTGCGTGGAAGGGGGGCCGCCAGCACGCTGGCTTCGAGCGCCTCGCCCTGGCCTGCATCCAGGGCCTCGCTGAGCGCCTTCAGCCTGCCCGAAACGCTGTCCCAGTCCTCGAGCGCCGCTTGCAGGGTCGGCGCGATGGCTCGTGCCGGCAGGCAGCGAAGGCCATCCCGCGAGACCACCACGAGGCGCCCGTCCGGTCCTTCGCCGCGCAGGGTGGCGAGTTTCATGCGATCTCTCCTGGAGAATGGCTAAGTCTGCTCATGACGCGCTAATCCGCCGTCCAGCCGCCATCGACGACCAGGCTGGAGCCGGTCATCAGGGCGGATGCGTCCGAGGCGAGGAACACGACCGCGCCCATCAGATCCTCGACCTGCCCGAGCCGGCCGAGCTTGATCTTGGAGAGCACGCTGTCGACGAAGGCCCTGTCTTCGAGAAACGGCCGGGTCATCGGCGTCTCGATGAACGTCGGGGCGATGGTGTTGCTGCGGATCCCGTGAGGCGCCAGGTCCAGGGCCATGGCCTTGTTCAGGCCCTCGATCGCCCATTTGGAGGCGCAGTAGAGGCTACGACGCGCCCCGCCCACATGGCCCATCTGCGAGCCCATGTGGATGATCGATCCCTTGACGGCGGCTTCGATCATCTGCGTGGCGACCGCCTGGGCGACGAAGAAGGCGGCCTTCAGGTTGAGGTCGACAACTGCGTCGAAGTCTTCCTCTGTCGCATCGACGAAGGACTTGGGCTGGTTTCCGCCGGCGTTGTTGACCAGGACGTCGAAGGGATCGGCCGTTCCGAGCACGGTCTTGACCCGGGCGAGGTCCATCACGTCCAACCGCAGGGCCTCCGCCGAACCGCCCTGGGCGCGAATGGATTCGGCCGCCGCCTCGAGCTCGTCCAGCGAACGCGCCGCCAGGGTCACGTGGGCTCCCGCCCCGGCCAGCGCCGTCGCGCACGCCAGGCCAATGCCCCTGCCCGCGCCGGTCACCAGGGCCCGCTTGCCGTCCAGCCTGAAGCTGGGCGTCTTCGGCAGAGCCGGCATCTTCAGTTGGCCGTCAGAGGCTCGGCCCGCCCGGCATAGGGCACGTTACGGCCGCCGTAGCGGCGCAACCGGATGTTGGCCTGTTCGCCGTGGCCGGCAAAGCCTTCCAGGGCGCAGAGACGCGAGCAGTACTCGCCGACCATGGTCGACGCCTCGTCGGTCAGGACCTTCTGGTAAGTACAGGTCTTGATGAACTTACCGACCCACAGGCCACCCGTGTACCGCGCCGCCTTCCGGGTTGGCAGGGTGTGGTTGGTGCCAATCACCTTGTCGCCGTAGGAGACGTTGGTGCGCGGTCCCAGAAACAGGGCTCCGTAGTTGGTCATGTGCCGCAGGAAGAAATCCGGGTCGCGAGTCATCACCTGCACGTGCTCGGAGGCGATGTCGTCGGCTGTGCTGACCATCTCCTCGTCGCTGTCGGCCACGATCACCTCGCCATGGGTCTCCCAGGCCATGCGCGCGTGCTCGGCGGTCGGAAGGATGGCGAGCAGGCGCTCGACCTCGGCCATGGTCTCGCGAGCGAGCGTCTCGGAGGTGGTGAGGAGGACCGCAGGGCTGTCGGGGCCGTGCTCGGCCTGGCCGAGCAGGTCGGTGGCGCAGAGCTCCGCGTCCACGCTGTCGTCGGCGATCACCAGGGTCTCCGTGGGGCCGGCGAACAGGTCGATGCCGAGCCGGCCGAACAGCTGGCGTTTGGCTTCCGCCACATAGGCGTTGCCGGGCCCCACCAGCATATCCACCGGGCGGATGCTCTGGGTGCCGAGCGCCATGGCTCCAACCGCCTGGACGCCGCCCAGGCAATAGATCTC
>CAZTMF010000645.1:0-2048 GCA_964614675.1 uncultured Caulobacteraceae bacterium
CCGGAGACCATCGCCGTCGACTACCAGGACTTGAGCATCACCGACAACGGCCCGTCCGGCGGCAGCCATCCGATTGGGGTCGGGGTCTCGAACAACGTCACCGGATCGTCTTCGGCCGACACCTTCGACCCGGGCGCGGGCGCCGACACCATGACCGGCCTCGGCGGCGACGACCTCTATTATGTCGACAATCCTGGCGATGTCGTGGTGGAGGCGGCCGGCCAGGGGACCGACACCGTCATCTCGAGCGTCGACTACACGCTGTCGGCCAATGTCGAGAACCTCACCTTGCAGGGCGCCGCGCTCAACGGCTCGGGCAACGCGCTCGACAACGTCATCACGGCCAACAGCCTGGGCGACACCCTGAATGGGGGCGCCGGCAATGACACCTTGAACGGCGGCTCTGGCGCAGACGTTCTGCACGGCGGCGATGGCGCCGATCTGCTGAACGGCGGCGCGGGCAACGATACGCTGGACGGCGGCGCCGGCGCGGACGTCATGACGGGCGGCTCTGGCGACGACACCTACATCGTCGACAATACGGGCGATGTCGTGACCGAGGCCGCGTCCTCGGGGACCGACACGGTCCAGAGCTCGATCAGCTACGTCCTGCCTGTCAATGTCGAGAAGCTGGTGCTGACCGGCGCGGCCAACATCGACGGGACCGGTAACGCCTCCAACAACGAGATCGACGGCAACTCCGGCGACAACCACCTCTCCGGCGGTGACGGCAACGATACGCTGTACGGCTTCGCGGGGAACGACACCCTCGACGGCGGCACGGGAACCGACGTCCTGGTCGGCGGGACCGGCGACGACACCTACATCATCTCCAGCCCCAGCGCCCACATCACAGAGAACGCCGGCGAGGGGACCGACACCATCCTGACCGCGCTGGGCCTCACGATCGCCGCCAACGTCGAGAACCTGACGGTCACTGGATCGACCAGCGTCACCGAGACCGGCAACGGGCTGGACAACGTGATCACCGGCAACGCCGCCGGCAACACCCTCTGGGGCATGGGCGGCAACGACACCCTGACCGGCGGCGACGGGAACGACGTGCTGATCGGCGGGGCCGGCGACGACATCCTCGACGGCGGGGCTGGTGTGGACACCGCGAGCTATCAGGACTCCCCGACGAGCGTGCGGGTGGACCTGACCCTGACCGGGCCGCAGAACACCGGCGGCCGCAACAACGACACCCTCGTCAATATCGAGAACGTCACCGGCTCGACCTACAACGACACCCTGCAGGGCTCGGCCGGGGACAACGTCCTGGACGGCGGCGGCGGCGTCGACACCGTCTCCTATTCCCATGCAATGGCCGGCGTGACCGTCGATCTGTCCTTGGGAGGCGCCCAGAACACTATCGGCGCCGGGACCGACACGCTCGAGAACTTCGCGAACCTGACCGGATCCGCCTTCGACGACGTCCTGGCCGGGAACAGCGGCGACAACGTCATCAATGGCGGCAGCGGCGGGGTCGACACCGTGACCTACGCCAACGCCACGGCGGGGGTCACCGTCGATCTCTCGCTCTCCACAGCCCAGAACACGGTCGGGGCCGGGACCGACACCATCCAGAACTTCGAGAACCTGACGGGCTCCGCCTATGGCGACGCGCTGAGCGGCAACTCGGGGGCCAATGTGCTGACCGGCGGCGCGGGCGACGACACCCTGAACGGCGCCGACGGCAACGACACCCTGAGCGGGGGGACCGGCAACGACAGCCTGCAAGGCGGCAATGGGGCCGACTCCCTGGACGGCGGTTCGGGGAACGACATCCTCGACGGCGGCGCCGGCGCGGACGTCATGACAGGCGGCTCTGGCGACGACACCTACATCGTCGACAACACGGGCGATCTGGTGACCGAGGCCGCGTCCTCGGGGACCGACACGGTCCAGAGCTCGATCAGCTACGCCCTTCCGGACAACGTCGAGAAGCTGGTGCTGACCGGCGCGGCCGACATCGACGGAACCGGCAACAGCTCCAACAACGAAATCGACGGCAACTCCGGCGACAACCACCTCTCCGGCGGCGACGG
>CAZTMF010000646.1:0-2044 GCA_964614675.1 uncultured Caulobacteraceae bacterium
TTCCCGAGACCAGGATCACGACGAGACTGGCGTTGAGGATCGCCCGCAGGGTCAGGGTGATGCGCGACACATAGGGCGGCTGGCCGGCCTTCGCCACGCCCATGACCAGGCGATCGGCGTCCGGGTCCAGCCCTTCGGCCAATTCCGGGCTGCCGGGGAACAGCGAGCAGATGTGGCCGTCGCCGCCGACGCCCAGCAGCACGGCGTCGAACCTCCCGAGCGCGCGGATGGCCGGTTCGGCGCGGGCGGCGGCCGCGTCGGGCGTCGGGGCGTCCGACCAGAGAGGGGTGAGGCTCGCCGCGGCGGCGGCGCCCTGGAGCAGATGCTTGCGGACCAGGCCCTCATTGCTCTCCGGCGCATCCGGCGGGACGAAGCGGTCGTCGGTGAGCGCCACCTCGACCCGGCTCCAGTCGAGCGGCCAGTCGCGAAGATGCTGGTAGCAGGCCACGGGGGTGGAACCCCCGGTGACCATCAGATGCGCCCGCTCTGCGCCGTCGCACAGCCGCCGGTTCAGCGCCTCGCCGAGGACGCCGGCGGCGGCCTGCGCCAGCACCCCGACGTCCGGGAAGCTTTCGATCTTGGGCGCCGCGCGCGTCTCACTCATACCAGACCCGACCGAAGCGCTCGATGAGGGCGAAGGCGCCGGCCGGGCCCCAGGTTCCCGCTGCATAGGGCTTGGGCGACATGCCCGCGACGGCCCAGGCGTCGGCCACGCCGTCGACCCACTCCCAGGCCTGCTCGACCTCGTCGCGCCGCACGAACAGGGTGGTGACGCCGTTGATGACCTCCAGCATCAGGGGCTCGTAGGCGATGCGCCGGCGGGCGTCCTTGTCGGCATAGCTGTGCGCCAGGCTGAGCGACAGGGGCAGGGACTGAAGCCGCATCCCGCTCTCGTTCAGGCCCGGAGCCTTGTTCATGAGCAGGAGCTCGATGTCCTCGTCCGGCTGCAGGTCGATGACCAGGCGGTTGGCGATCAGGTCATCGCGACCGGCGCCCTCGAAGATCGAGTGGGGCACGCCCTTGAACTGGATGACGATCTGGGTGCGCCGCTCGGGCAAGCGCTTGCCGGTGCGCAGGAAGAAGGGCACGCCCGCCCAGCGCCAGTTGTCGATGTCGGCCCGGAGCGCCACGAAGGTCTCGGTCGAGCTTTCCTGGCCGCGCTCGGATTCGTAGGAGGGCGCCGTCTCGCCGTCGACGACCCCGGCCGTGTACTGGCCGCGGACGCTCGACTCCACCGCCATCTGGCGGGTGAAGGGCCTCAGCGAGCGCAGCACCTTCACCTTCTCGTTGCGCACCGAGTCCGGCTGCAGGTCCGAGGGCGGCTCCATGGCCACCAGGCAGAGCAGCTGCAGCATGTGGTTCTGCAGCATGTCCCTGAGGGCGCCATAGTCGTCGTAGTAGGGCCAGCGGTCGCCCACGCCCACGGTCTCGGCCACGGTGATCTGCACGTGGTCGATGGCCAGGTTGTTCCAGAGCGGTTCGAACAGGGTGTTGGCGAACCTGAGGGCGATCAGGTTCTGCACCGTCTCCTTGCCGAGGTAGTGGTCGATGCGGAAGACCCGGTCCTCGCTGAAGGCGTTGGCCACCGCGGCGTTGACCCGGCGCGAGCTTTCGAGGTCGTGGCCCACCGGCTTCTCCAGCACCACGCGGCTCGCGGGGGTGGCGGCGCCCGACGACTTCAGGGCCTCGCACACCGGCTCGAACAGGCTGGGCGAGAGCGCCAGATAGAAGGCCGGCAGCTCGGCCTCGCCGATCTCGGCCTTCAGCTTCCTGGCTCCTTCGGGCTTGGCCACATCGGCCTGGACATAGTGCACGCGCTTGGCGAAGCGCGACCAGGCCTCCTCGTGCACCTTGGCCGGCTTGGCCCGCGCCTCGACCTGCTCGCGGACCTCTTTCAGGAACGCCGGCCGGCTCATGTCCGAGCGGGCCGCGCCGAACACCCGCATGCCGTCGGGCAGCCGGCCCTCCGCGTCGAGGAAATACAGCGACGGGAACAGCATGTGCCGCGCCAGGTCGCCGGTGGCGCCCAGGATCACGAACACGT
>CAZTMF010000647.1:0-2030 GCA_964614675.1 uncultured Caulobacteraceae bacterium
GGACCGGCCACATCGGCATCTTCACCGCGAAGGAGGCGAAGAAGGCGAGCCACAGGGGGATCTGGGCCGCGACCGGGAACTTGTAGGTCATCAGCTCCGGGATCGAGGTCGTGCCGGCCGTTCCCCACATGTAGAGGATGGCCGCCAGCATCAGGACCGAGCCCAGCAGGGTGTAGAGGAAGAACTTGTAGGCCGCGTAGACCCGCCGCTTGCCGCCCCAGACGCCGATGATCAGGAACATCGGAATCAGGCCGCCTTCGAAGAACAGGTAGAAGGCGATGATGTCGAGGGCGCAGAACACCCCGATCATCAGGGTCTCGAGCACCAGGAAACAGACCAGGTACTCGAGCATGCGGTTCTCGATCGAGCGCCAGCTGGCGACGATGCAGAGCGGCATCAGAAACGCCGTCAGCAGCACGAACAGCACCGACACGCCGTCCACGCCCATGCGGTAGTGCAGGCCCGCGAACCAGTCGGCGTCCTCCAGGAACTGGAAGCCGGGCTGATTGGGATCGAACTTCGCGACCAGGAGGACCGACAGGGCCAGGGTCGCCAGGGTGGTCGCGAGCGCGATCCACTTGGCCGCCGTGTCGCGATGGCCGTTGCCGGCGCCCGCCAGGCGCATCGCCAGGATGGCGGCCACGCCGATCATCGGCGTGAAGGTGATCAGGGACAACAAGGCGGTCATCCGATCAGCTCCACGCGTAGAGGGCCCAGGCCAGAAGGCCCGCGACGCCCAAGAGCATGACGAAAGCGTAGTGGTAGACGTAGCCGGTCTGGATGCGGCCGACGCCCTTGCCGGTCAGGTAGGACATGGCCGAGACCCCGTCCGGGCCCAGCCTGTCGATCACCTTCTGGTCCCCGCCCTTCCAGAACAGGTCGCCCAGCGCCTTGGCGCCGCGGACGAAGATGAAGTCGTACAGCTCGTCGAAGTACCACTTGTTGTAGAGGAAGCGCCAAAGCGGCCCCCTCTGCGCGGCGATCCGGGCGCCCATGCCCTCGTGGCGGATGTAGACCCACCAGGCGGCGAAGAAGCCAAGCGCCGTGCCGATCAGGGGCGTCCAGACCACCCAGGTCGGCGGATTGTGGATCTCGTCCAGCACATGGTTGGAGGCGGCGACGGTGATCGCGCCCTTCCAGAAATCCGCACGGCCCTCGCCCACGAAGTGCTCGACGAACACCCCGCCGGCCGCGGCGGCGCCGACCGCGAGGACCACCAGCGGGGCCAGCATCACCCAGCCGGGTTCATGCGGCTCGAGCGGGCCGTGGCCATGATCGTGATCGGGCTCGGAATGGGTCTCGATCTGGGCTGAGGAGGCGTGGTCGTCGTGGGCCTCGGCGCCGTGACCATGCCCGTCGTGGCGCCACTTGGCGTGGCCGTGGAAGGTCATGAAGATCAGCCGCCACGAGTAGAACGAGGTCAGGGCCGCCGCCATCACGCTGGCGACGAAGGCGAACTCCGCGATCCCGTTGTGCCGGCCAACGGCCCAGGCCGCGTCGATCAGGGCGTCCTTGGAGTAGAAGCCGGAGAAGCCGATGTCCAAGCCCGGGATGCCGACGCCGGTGATGGCCAGGGTGCCGATCAGCATCACGATGTAGGTGATCGGCGTGCGCCGCCAGAGGCCGCCCATCTTCCGCATGTCCTGCTCGTGGTGCATGGCCACGATGACGCTGCCGGCGCCCAGGAACAGCAGGGCCTTGAAGAAGGCGTGGGTGAAGAGGTGGAACATCGAGGCCTGGTAGGCCCCGAGGCCGGCGGCGAAGAACATGTAGCCGAGCTGCGAGCAGGTCGAATAGGCGATCACCCGCTTGATGTCGTTCTGGGCCAGGCCCACCGTCGCGGCGAACAGGGCGGTGATCGCGCCGATGGTGGTGACGATCCCCTTGGCCACCGGCGCATATTCGAACATCGGCGAGAGCAGGCAGACCATGTAGACGCCGGCGGTGACCATGGTGGCGGCGTGGATCAGGGCCGAGACCGGGGTCGGGCCCTCCATGGCGTCGGGCAGCCAGGTGTGCAGGAAGAACTG
>CAZTMF010000648.1:0-2022 GCA_964614675.1 uncultured Caulobacteraceae bacterium
GGATCAGCCCCTCGGGATAGCAGAACGAGGCGCTCCACTGCTTCGAGTTGTCGACGCCTTCGTGGTAGAGCATCTGGACGTAGCGTGTCTGGTACGCGGGCGTCAGCAGCGCGACCACTGTGGAGGCCTGCTGCATCCCACCCCATTGCCAGCGGTCGTTCAGGCGGATGCCGCCCGGCGTCCGGTCGGGCGCCAGCTTCGGATAGATTTCCGAGACCCGCTCGTCGCGGACATAGAAGCCGTCCCAGTCCGGCGTCGTGGCCTTGGTGTATTTCCTGGGCCCGCCATGCGCCCTCGCCTTGGCGAGCAGCGCCTCGTAGTGGGCCTTGGCGGTCTTGTACGGATAGGGGCTGACCATCTTGCTGCGCGGCCAGTCGAACGCGCAGTCGCCCCAGGAGGCGGAGGTCGGGGGGTTCGGTCCGATCCGCCCCGACTCCCACATGCTCTCGACGATCTGGCGCGGAGTGTTGCAGCGGTAGTAGCGGGGGTCGGTCCAGGAGGGCCGGTCCTTGTAGAAGTTCTTCGAAGAGAAGATGTCTACGGCCAGCGGCTGGACGCCGGGCGGCGGTCCCTTGATCTCCGGCTTCGCCGCCGGCTGAGCGCGCCGGGCGGCCAGTTGCAGCCCGAACAGCGTCTCCGGATCGCCCTTGGGCGGCGGCTTGGGGACGGCTTTCTCGGAATAGATCGAGATATCGTCGGACGCGCCCGCGAGCTCGGCCCCGCCCGCCGGCGCGGCGGCGGCCAGGCAGAGAAGCAGCAGGGATATTCCTTGAGCCCTCACGGAAACGAGCTTAACCCCGCTGGCCCGCGATTGCGAAGCGCGCTCTAGTCCCAGCCATGGCGCAACCTCACGTGATCGCGGTGACCGGCCTGCAGCGTGAGGCCCGGATCCTGTCCGGGCCTGGCCTCGTGGCGATCGCGGGCGGGGGCGATCACCCGCGGCTGGAGGCCGAGATAGAGGCAGCCTGCCCCGGCGCTTCGGCGATCATCAGCATCGGCCTCGGCGGCGCGCTGGCCGAGGGGTTGGAGCCCGGCGACTGGATGGTGGCCTCAAAGGTGGGCGGGGCCGAGACCGACCTTGTCTGGACCAACCGGCTGCTCACCGCTCTGCCCGGCGCGCGCCTCGGTCCCATCGCCGGGTCGGACATCATGGTTGTCGACGCCGCGGCCAAGGCGGCGCTGCACGCCGCCACCGGCGCTCTTGTGGTCGACATGGAATCCCACATCGCCGCGCGCGTCGCGGCGCGCCACGGCCTGCCGTTCGCGGCGGCGCGGACGATCTCGGACGGGGCGGACCGGGCCCTGCCCCGCGCGGCGCAGGCGGGCATGCGGCCGGACGGCGGCATGGATGTCGCCGCCGTGCTCGGCGAGCTGGCGAAACGGCCCTGGGAGCTGCCGGCGCTGATCCGGACGGGCGTCGAGGCGGAAGCCGCCTTCCGCGCCCTATTCCGCGGGCGTCAGCTTCTTGGCCCCGCGCTGATGGGCCCGGGAACGGATCTCGGCTAGCTTCTTCTCCACGTGGCTGGAGAAGACGAAGTCGGCCGGCCGCTGGTGCTCGAGCGAGATGTCCTCGACCATCGGCTTCGAAGTGTTCACCCCGCGCAGGGTGACCATCGCCGCCTTCAGCGGATGCTTGACGGTGTCGGCCACGGCGGTGGCCTCGAAGCCCGAGTGGACCATGCAGTCGGCGCACTTCTCGTAGTTGCCGACGCCGTAGTCGTCCCAGGCCGTATCCTCCATCAGCTCCTTGAAGGTCTTGGCGTAGCCTTCGCCTAGCAGGTAGCAGGGCTTCTGCCAGCCGAAGACGGTGCGCGTCGGGTTGCCCCAGGGCGTGCACTTGTAGGCCTGGTTGCCGGCCAGGAAGTCGAGGAACAGGGTCGACTGGGTGAACGACCACCTGCGGCCGCCGTCGCCGCGCGAAAGGATGCCGCGGAACAGGGTCTTGGTCTTCTCGCGGTTCAGGAAGTGCTCCTGGTCGGGCGCGCGCTCATAGGCGTAGCCCGGCGAGACGGTGACGCCGTC
>CAZTMF010000649.1:0-2002 GCA_964614675.1 uncultured Caulobacteraceae bacterium
CGGTAGCCCTTCAGGCCCGACAGGGTGAAGCACTCGGCCACCACGCCCTGGCCGGCGAAGGCGGCGTCGCCGTGCAGCAGCACCGGCAGCACGTGGCCGCGACCCGCGTTCAGGTCCTGGCGCAGGGCGAAGGCCTGCTTGGCCCTCGATTTTCCGAGCACCACAGGATTGACGATCTCCAGGTGGCTGGGGTTGGCGGTCAGCGACAGGTGCACGCTGTTGCCGTCGAACACCCGGTCGGACGAGGCGCCCAGGTGGTACTTCACGTCGCCCGAGCCCTCGATGTCGGAGGGCAGGGCCGAGCCGCCCTGGAACTCGTGGAAGATCACCCGGTAGGGCTTGCCCATCACCGCGGCCAGGACGTTCAGGCGGCCCCGGTGGGGCATGCCGATGACGATGTCCCTGACGCCGAGGGCGCCGCCGCGCTTGATCACCTGCTCCATGGCGGGGACGAGGGCCTCGCCACCGTCCAGGCCGAATCGCTTGGTGCCCGGGAAGCGCTTGTGCAGGAAGCGCTCGAAGGCTTCCGCTTCGATCAGCTTCTTCAGGATGGCGATCTTGCCCTCGGGGGTGAAGGCGATCTCCTTGTCCTTGCCCTCGATCCGCTCCTGCAGCCATGCCTTCTGCTGCGGGTCGGAGATGTGCATGTACTGCACCCCGACGGCGCCGCAGTAGGTGCGCCGCACGATCGCCAGGATCTCGCGGACCGTCGAGGTCTCCAGGCCCAGCACATAGTCGAGGAAGATCTGCCGGTCGTAGTCGGCTTCCGAGAAGCCGTAGCTGGCCGGATCGAGCTCGGAGGTGTCCTCCGGCGGCTGGGCTAGGCCCAGAGGGTCGAGGTTGGCCGCCAGGTGGCCGCGCATCCGGTAGGCGCGGATCATCATGATGGCGCGCAGGGAATCCAGGGTGGCGGCGCGGATTTGCTCCGACGTGGCGGCGGGCTGCTGTGCGGCGATCGCCTTGCCGAGCTTGGCCTCCACCGCCGGCCACATTCCGTCGAAGGCGCTCACCCACTCGGGACGCGTCTCGGGCGGCAGGCGGGGGGTCCAGGACGGCTCGGCCGCGGCGCGCCTGACCTCGTCGGTGCGGTCGCGAAGCGTCGCGAAGAAGGCCTGCCAGGAGGGTTCGACCGACTTGGGGTCTTCGACCCAGCGGGCGTAGAGGTCCTCCACGAAGGATGCGTTGCCGCCGTAGAGGAATGAAGTCTCGGCGAGGACCTGATTAATCCGCCCCGAATCGTCGGCCATTATCGTTCTTCCCGGTATTGCCCAGGGCAGCCTAGCAGGCGCCCATGAACATAGTCTGATCGCGGCCCGGACGCGCGTCCGCCAGCGGCCAAGCCCGAGCCGGCGGCTGAAAACGCCTGCAATCCGACCAAAGCATGGCGAAGGGCGCGCACGTCAGCCCCTGATCGCCTCCAGCAGGGTCGAGCCCAGGGCCGCCGGCGAGGGCGACACACGGATGCCCGCGCGCTCCATGGCCTCGATCTTGGACTCCGCGCCGCCCTTGCCGCCGGAGATGATCGCTCCGGCGTGGCCCATGCGACGGCCGGGCGGAGCTGTGCGGCCGGCGATGAATCCGGCCATGGGCTTCTTGGTCTTGTTGGTGCGGATGAACTCCGCGGCGTCCTCCTCGGCCGAGCCGCCGATCTCGCCGATCATGATGATCGACTCCGTCGCGGGATCGGCGAGGAACATCTCGAGGATCTCGATGAACTCGGCGCCCTTCACCGGGTCGCCGCCGATGCCCACGGCCGTGGTCTGGCCGAGGCCCGCATGGGTTGTCTGGAACACGGCTTCATAGGTAAGCGTCCCGGAGCGCGAGACAACGCCCACCGAGCCCTTCTTGAAGATATTCCCGGGCATGATGCCGATCTTGCACTCGTCGGGGGTCAGCACGCCCGGGCAGTTCGGCCCGATCAGCCGCGACTTGGAGCCGGAGAGCGACCGCTTGACCTTGACCATGTCCTGCACCGGCACGCCCTCGGTGATGCAGACGATCA
>CAZTMF010000650.1:0-2001 GCA_964614675.1 uncultured Caulobacteraceae bacterium
CCCAGAACCAGTACCATGTGATCATGGAGGCGGCCGCGCCCTACGTTCAGGACCCGACCGCCCTGAACAACATCTACGTCTCGGCGACCTCGGCCGCCCGCGCCTCCGCCGCCAGGCTGGGGGCCAGCGGCTACGCTCCGCCGGGGCTCAACACCTTCTCTGGCGGGGCCACGGCCTCGGCCTCGGGCGGCGGTGGAGGCGGAGCCGCCTCGACCCTGGCGCCGGCCACCGGCACGGGGACCAGCGGGACCTCCGGCGCGCCCAACACCAGCGGAATCTCGACCGTTTCGGGCGGATCGGCCGGCGCCTCGGCCCCAACGTCTGGCGGCTCCAGCACGGCGGTCACGACATCCGCGCCGATCGCCATGTCATCCAGCCTGACCTCTTCGGCGGGGGGCGGCGGCGGCGGCGCAGCGGCCGCGTCCAGCTCGACCTCGAACCTGGTCGGACCCCAGGCGCCGCCGGGCCGCGCGGCCTCGGCGGGCGTGGCGATCTCGCAGTCGGTGGAGACCATGGTGCCGCTGTCAGCGGTGGCGACCTGGGCCGACGGCTCTCAGCCCCGCTCGGTGAACCACCAGGACCAATCCCTGGCCACCACCATCGCCTTCAACCTGGCGCCCGGGAAATCGTTGAGCGACGCGGTCTCGGCGCTGCGCGACGCGGAGGCCGCGATCGGCATGCCGCCCACCGTACACGGCAGCTTCCAGGGCACGGCCAAGGTGTTCCAGGATTCGCTGGCCAACGAGCCGGTGCTGATCGCCGCGGCCCTGCTGGCCGTCTACATTGTGCTGGGCGTGCTCTACGAGAGCTACATCCACCCCCTGACGGTGATCTCGACCCTGCCCTCCGCCGGCGTCGGCGCGGTGACGGCGCTGATCCTGTTCAAGACCGAGTTCAGCATCATCGCCTTGATCGGCGTCATCCTCCTGATCGGGATCGTGAAGAAGAATGCGATCATGATCATCGACTTCGCCCTGGACGCCGAGAGGTCCCAGGGCTGCACTACTCGCGAGGCGATCCGTCAGGCTTCCATGCTGCGCTTCCGGCCGATCATGATGACCACCTTCGCCGCCATGCTGGGGGCCCTGCCCCTGGCGATCGGCTGGGGCGAGGGCTCGGAGCTTCGCCGGCCGCTCGGCATCGCCATCATCGGCGGCCTGCTGGTCAGCCAGGTGCTGACCCTGATCACCACCCCGGTCGTCTATCTCTACCTCGACCGTTTCCGTAAACGCTCGCCGGAGGAGCGCCAGTTCGGCCGAGGCGTGACCGCCGCCGGCCCCGCCGCGCCGCCCGAGCCCGCCTGAGATCCCAGATGACCCGAACCACCAGCTCCGCCCGCCTTCTCGCCTTCGCCTCCGCAGCCGCGCTGCTCTCGGGCTGCCTGGTCGGACCGAACTATGTGCGACCGACCGTCGCCGCGCCGCCCCAGTTCAAGGAGGCGGAAGGCTGGATCAAGGCCCAGCCCGCCGACGCCGCCCCCCGCGGCGACTGGTGGACCGTCTTCAACGATCCGGTGCTCAACGACCTGGAGCACAAGGTCGTCATCTCGAACCAGAACCTCGCCGCTGCGGAAGCCGCCTATCGTCAGGCGCATGAGATCGTCGCCGAGGATCGGGCGCAGCTGTTTCCGACCGTCACCGCCAACGGCTCGGCGAACCGGACCAAGAGCAGCACCGGATCGAGTACGCCGGTCTTCTCCGGCCCCCGGAACTCCTTCCAGGCGACCGCCGGCGCGAGCTGGGCGCCCGACCTCTGGGGCAAGATCCGCCGCACCATCGAAGGCGCCAAGGCCAGCGCCCAGGCCAGCGCGGCGGACATCGCCAACGCCCAGCTCTCGGCCCAGTCGGAGCTGGCGATCGACTATGTGCAGCTGCGGGCCTTCGACGAACTGAAGCGGCTGACCGACATCACCATCGAGGGCTATAGCCGCTCGCTGACCATCACCACCAACCAGTACAACGCGGGCATCGCCGCCAAGAGCGATCTGCTGAACGCCCAGAC
>CAZTMF010000651.1:0-1998 GCA_964614675.1 uncultured Caulobacteraceae bacterium
GCAAGAAGTACGGCAAGGCCAAGGCCCGACGCAGCTTCCAGTTCTCGAAGCGCTAGGCACGTCCTTCACACGGCTGCCTGCAGGAGCGCTTCGGGAAACCGGAGCGCTCTTTTCTTTTGGACTGGTTTCTGGAGAAACGGCCATGGCCGCGAAGATCTTCATCGATGGCGAGGCGGGCACCACGGGGCTGCAGATCCGTGAGCGCCTCGGGACCCGCGCCGACCTTCAAGTGCTGTCGATCGATCCCGACAAGCGCAAGGACGAAGGCGCGCGGCGCGAGCTGCTCAATACCGCCGACGTGGTGGTGCTCTGCCTGCCGGACGAGGCCGCGCGCCAGGCCGTGGCGCTGATCGAGAGCAACGCCACCCGTGTGATCGACGCTTCGACCGCGCACCGGGTCGCGCCCGGCTGGGTCTATGGCTTCCCGGAGATGTCGCCCGAGCAGCGCTCGGCGATCGCCTCGGCGGCGCGGGTGACCAACCCCGGCTGCTATCCCACCGGCATGATCGCCCTGGTGCGGCCTCTGGTGCAGGCCGACCTGATCCCGGCCGTCTGGCCGATCACGGTCAATGCGGTCTCGGGCTATTCCGGCGGCGGCAAGTCGATGATCGCCGAGTTCGAGGACCAGGCCTTGCCGGCCTTCACCAGGGACGCGTTCCGCATCTACGGCCTGCCGCTGGCGCACAAGCACGTCCCGGAGATGCAGGAATACGGCGGCCTGGAGAACCGGCCGCTCTTCACCCCGGCGGTCGGGCGCTACTACAAGGGCATGATCGTCGAGGTCCCGCTGCATCTGTGGTCGCTGCCGACCCAGCCCACGCTGGAAGAGGTGCACGAGGTCCTGGCGGACACCTATCCCGCCGGCGGCTTTGTCGAGGTCGCGTCGCTGGAGGAATGCCGGACCCTAAAGGGGTTGGATCCGGAGGGACTGAACGGCACCAACCGCATGAAGCTCTTCGTCTTCGGCAACGAGGACGAGGGCCAGGCGCGGCTGGTGGCCCTGCTGGACAACCTCGGCAAGGGCGCCTCGGGCGCGGCGGTGCAGAACCTCAACATCATGCTGGGGCTGGACGAGGGCCTCGGCCTATAAGAACGCGACGGAGGAACTGAATGCGATATCTGCACACCATGGTCCGGGTGAAGGACCTCGACGCCGCCCTGGACTTCTACTGCGACAAGCTGGGCCTCGAGGAGGTCCGTCGCATGGAGTCCGACAAGGGGCGTTTCACGCTGGTGTTCCTGGCCGCTCCGGACGACGTGGAGAAGGCCAAGGCCGACCAGGCGCCGGTGGTCGAGCTGACCTACAACTGGGACACCGAGGACTACGGCGGCGGCCGCAACTTCGGCCACCTGGCCTACCAGGTCGACGACATCTACGCCCTGTGCCAGCGGCTGCAGGACAAGGGCGTGACCATCAATCGTCCGCCGCGCGACGGCCACATGGCCTTCATCCGCTCGCCCGACGGCATCTCCGTCGAGCTGCTGCAAAAGGGCGGGTCCCTGCCGCCGCAGGAGCCCTGGGCCTCGATGCAGAACACCGGCGCCTGGTAGTCGGGCGGGGGCCCGCCTTGGCGGGACTGATCCAGCGCCTGCCGGCGCCCGCAAGGGCCCTGGCCGACATCCGGGACCAGGAGGCGGCGTGGCGCAGGGCCGACCTCGTGCTCGTCTCCAACGCCGCCCGCGCGGTGGGCCTCGCCGCCACCGGCGGCCAGGTGCAGCTGCGCCTGTCCAGCGCCACTCACGAGCTCTACTGGCAGGACTATGACCCGGGCGAACGGCGGCCGGACGAGACCTGGCCCGAATACGCAGACCGCTCCTGGAAGGAGCTGCTGTTCCTGACCGGGACCCTGCCGCCTGACGAGGTGATGATCGAGGGCGCGCGGCGATTCTGGCCGTGGCTGAAGATCACCGACGCGGCGGCGGCCGAGGCGATGTGGTTCGCCGTCTATCTGGCGGCGGAGGAAGACTAGACGCCGAAGAATCCCCAACCGTCCGAGC
>CAZTMF010000652.1:0-1994 GCA_964614675.1 uncultured Caulobacteraceae bacterium
ACCAAGCTGATCCAGGCCGGCGCCAACAAGGTGGTGCTGCCCACCCACATCGGGGCCGAGCGCATCGCCGAGCTCGTGCTGTTTCCCGACACCGCCCGCCTGATCCGAAGCTCGGAGCGGATGCGGGAAGTCGAGAAGACCCTGCGCGACCTCGGCATCGACATGGAGGTGGTTATCGCCGGCGAGGAGACCGCCCTGCCCGGTCTCACCGTCGCGGAGGTCGAGGCGCGGGTCGGCAGCGCGGGCCTGATCGCCCAGGTCCATCGCCGCGAGGGCGAGACGATCACCCGCCCGCCAGGCGACCTGGTGATCGAAGCCGGCGACGGGCTGGTGATGGTGGGCCGTGGCGCCGCGCTGAACGCGCTGCGCGCCGCCCCCGCCGCGCGGACGCGGGCCGGACGGACGGTGTTCTGAACCGGCCTACTTCTTCTTGCCCGTGAGGTCGGGGATGTAGACCACGTGGGCGCAGGTCTTGGTGACGGGATCCCACCAGTTGCCGCCGGCCTCACAGGCCGAACCGGGCGGGATCTGGCAGGCCTTGGTCTTGGCGAACCACTGGGCGCCGGGGTGCGACAGGCAGGCGTTGCGCGGCTTCACCACGCTCAGCTGATACCACCAGATGCCGGCGCACAGCACGGCGAACACCGCCACGAACACCAGCTTGATGATCAGGACCCGTCGATCGGCTCGCCTCATGGGGCCGATCTATGGAGCCGCCGCGGCCAGGCCGCAACCACTCAAGCCGCGTCGGGGCAGCGCGCGTGGACCCAGTCCTTGCGCACCGGGATTGGACTCACACCAAGCTGCTTGGACCAGTCCAGCACCCGTTGTGCGTTCAGGGCGGTCAGAAACTCCATCCGGCGCGCGGTTTCGACCGCGACTCTCAGTTGGGCGACATCGGCAGCCGCAAGCCGCTTGGGTCCGTGATTGAGAACGGCCAGATGAGCCGAGGCCTCGATCTCGTTGTCGTCCCAACCTTTCAATCCTTCGATCTGAGCATAGTAGCGCCCCAGCACTTCCAACTCGCCCCGAGGGAAATGGGTGAGTGACTGAGAAGCGCGCTCGTTCTCCCATTCGCTGGTCTCCAGCCGCCGGCCGGGCACCAACGAGACCTGGCCGGTCTTCGGCAGCCGCCCTGTCTGGGACGCGGTCTCGATCATCGCCGCCATGGTCTCGATATTCTTGTCGATGCAGGGTTGGACCAGCAGCCGGTCGCGCATGTAGCCGTCGTCGAAGGCCATCTCGCGGTGGAGCGACTCGCGGCCGGCCCGAACAGCTTCCTGCCATCTGAAATGCTCTGCGACCTGCTCCGCCGTGAGCGCTGTCAGCACGCCCAGCACGATGATCGCGTACTCCTTCAGGAAGTCGCGCCAGCCATGCACGGGTTTGGGTTTGTGGTGGACCTCCACGGGGGCCTCCGGTGTTGCGACCGGGGCCTCGGCCGGCTGTTCTGGCTCAGGTGTGTCCAAGTTCGCCCCGCCCCCTGGGGCCCTGGATAACAGCGTGATCCTGCGGGTCAACGGAGCCTCCGTTGACAGGCGAAAGCCCTCTTGTAGGGTCCGCCGCGCTCTGCCCCGGGGAATCCGCCCATGAAGATCCTCACGCCCGTCAAGCGGGTGCTCGACTACAACGTCAAGGCGCGGGTGAAGGCCGACCAGTCCGGCGTCGACCTCGCCAACGTCAAGATGTCGATGAACCCCTTCGACGAGATCGCCGTCGAGGAGGCGGTGCGGCTGAAGGAGAAGGGGATCGCCACCGAGGTGATCGCCGTCTCCATCGGCGTGCAGCAGTGCCAGGAGACCCTGCGCACGGCCCTGGCCATGGGCGCGGACAAGGCGATCCTGATCCTGACCGACCAGGACCTCGAGCCTCTGAACGCCGCCAAGGTGCTGAAGAAGATCGTCGAGGAGCAGTCTCCCGACATCGTGCTGATGGGCAAGCAGGCCATCGACGGCGACAACAACGCCACCGGCCAGATGCTGGCCGCCCTGCTG
>CAZTMF010000653.1:0-1993 GCA_964614675.1 uncultured Caulobacteraceae bacterium
CAGGTTGGAGAAGACGTCGTACTCACGCTTGCGGTCGTTGCCGATGCAGGTGTCGACCATGATCCGCTTGCCCTTGGAGGCCACCACGAAGGCCTGGAAGTTCATCCGCATCCGCCCGTCGGGCGTCGAGAAATGCGGCTGCAGCCAGTCCTTGTGCTTGAGCATCACGTCGGGGGTGGCGTCCTTGAGCAGGACCCAGACGTCGTCCTGGAAGTCGTAGAGCTCTACGATCCGGATGACCTCGACATCGCCGATCTTCCAGCGGCGGATGGTTTCGACAGACATGGCTCGGCTCAATCCACGATGGACTGGATGAAAGCCGTGTCCATGTACTCGCGGATCTGGAAGATCTTCCCGTCCTTGATCTGGATCAGCCAGGCGTAGCGGTTGTCGTAGATCTTGCCGTTCTTGAGCTTGCCGGTGCCGTGGGTCTCGGCCGCGACCATGTCGCCCTTGGAGAACAGGGAGTTGATCTGGTTCTGCGGGTCCTTGCCTTCGAAAAGGCCCCGCACCGGTTTCAGGAACTCGTCGATGATCCCCTTGTGGCCCGAGTGGCCGCCGGCGCCCGGGATGTCGGACGTGGTCATCGGCTTCCAGGTCGCATCCGGGTGCAGGATGGGGCGCAGGTCGTCGAGGGCCTCGCGGTTCAGGCAGTCGATGAACTGCTCCACCAGCTTCTCGTTGGCGGTTTCGGCTTTCACCAAGGCGGTGGTCTCCGGTCTTCGGGTTGATGTGGGGTCAGGCGACGGAGGCGATGAAGGGCTCATGCGCCGGCGTCCCCACCTTGGCCGGCGCGGTCTCCTTCAAGAACAGCGATAGGAACCCGGCGATCAAGGCGCATCCGGCCATCACGAGCATCGGAGCTTGAAGCTTGAGAGCGGTGTTGTCTGCGAGCCAACCCGCGAGGGACGGTCCGATTACGCCGCCCAGGATCTCGCCGACTCCCACCACAATGCCCATGGCGGTGGCGATGCTCTGGCGGGGCAGGCTCTCGCCCGGGATCGTGCCCATGAACATCGGGAAGACCCCGTTGCCGATCCAGCCAATGAACAGCAAGGCGGTCAGCGCCAAGATCGGGCCGTGGAAATATAGCGCGGACAACGGGGTGATGATCGAGGCGAAGCAGGCGACGATCAGCACCGGCTTGCGACCGATCCGGTCCGAGACTCCGGGGAGCAGCGCGCCGGCGAGAAACGCGCAGAGCCCCAAGGCGCCCACCAGGTTGTTGGCTGTCTGCTTGTCATAGCCGCGGATCGCGACGAAGACGCGGCTCAGGAAGGAGAAGCCGATGATCAGCCACGCCACCATGAAGATGCTGACGAGACTGCAGATCACCATATTGCGGACCTTGAGCATCTGACCGAGGCCCATGTGTTTGTGCTTGGTCTGACCCTCTGGCATCGCCGGCCGTGCGGGCTCCTTGACCCATAACCAGATCGCCAGCGCGCACAGCAGGCCCGGTGCGGCGGCGAGGTAAAAGGCGTTCCGCCACCCCCAGGCCGTCGCGATGATCGCCAGCACGATAGGCCCCATCGAGTTGCCGATGAGGTTGCTGAAGCCATTCTGCACGATGCCGGCATTCAGGCCGCGGCGATTGTCACTCGACTCGATGGTCATGATCGCCAGGCAAATCGGCATGACTCCGCCTTCGAGCAGGCCCATCAGGAAGCGCGAGGCTGCGAGGACTGGGAAGGATGGCGAAAGGCCCGACACCACCGAACAGACCGAGAAGCCGATGACGCAGGCGATAAGCACCGGCTTCCGTTTGCCCGTCCGGTCGGAAATCAGCCCGACGCCATAGGCGGAGATCGCCCAGGTCGCCGACAGGGCCGAACCCAGCAGGCCGATCTGTGTTTCGGTCAGCTTTAGGTCCGGCAAAATGAAATTGACCAGGTTGCTCGCAGCCTGGCGGTCGAAGAAGACCACGCCGAAAGTCACGCCCAGGATCAGGACCAGGGCGTTCTCGTATGTGAATAGGCCGCGCCGCGGCATG
>CAZTMF010000654.1:0-1975 GCA_964614675.1 uncultured Caulobacteraceae bacterium
TCGAACACCTGGTCGAAGGAGAGGCGGCTCAGCTTGTCCACGCAGGGCTCCCTTGCGGCGCCGGGACAGGCGCGCCGACGCGCCCTATATAACCCCCATGCGCGCACCCCGCCTTCGGCCCACCCGCATCGAGCACGTCGTGGATGGGGTCAAGCTCCGCGCCCAGCTGACCGCCGCCGCGCTGGACGCCATCGGCCAAGAGGCGGAGCAACGCAAGCGGGCGCTGGAGATCCTTCGTGCGGCCCTGTTCCGCGGCCGCATGATCGCCAAGGAGCGGCTTGAGCAGGGCGCAGGCGGCATCGAGACGGCCCGCCTGCTTTCGGCGGTCACCGACGAGGTGGTCACGGCGCTCTACGACTTCACCACCGTGCACGTGTTCCGCGCCCGCAACCCCACCGAGGGCGAACGGCTGGCGCTGCTGGCGGTCGGCGGCTACGGCCGAGGCGCCCTGGCGCCGTTCTCCGACATCGATCTGCTGTTCCTGCGGCCCTACAAGCCCACCGCCCACACCGAGAGCGTGATCGAGTACATGCTCTACGCCCTGTGGGACCTGGGATTCAAAGTCGGCCACGCCTCGCGAACGGTCGAGGAGTGCCTCAAGCTCTCGCGCGAGGACTTCACCATCCGCACTTCGATCCTGGAGGGACGGCGGCTGGCCGGCGACGAGGCTCTGGCCGAGGACCTGAAGAAGCGGTTCCGCGCCGAGGTGGTCAAGGGCACTGCGGCCGAGTTCGTGGCCGCAAAGTTGAAGGAACGGGACGAGCGCCACGCCCGGGCAGGCGCCTCGCGCTACATGGTCGAGCCCAACGTCAAGGAGGGCAAGGGCGGCCTTCGGGACCTGAACACCCTCTTCTGGATCGCCCAGTACCTGCACCCGGCCGAGGCCAGGGACGGCATGGTCGAGCTGGAGATGTTCGACCGGCGCGAGATCTCCGCCTTCGTGAAGGCCTTCGATTTCCTCTGGGCGGTGCGCTGCCACCTGCACTTCGCCACCGGCCGGGCCGAGGAGCGGCTCAGCTTCGACCTGCAGCCCGAGATCGCCCGGCGCATGGGCTATGGCGACCGCGGCGACGCCCCGGCCGTCGAGCGCTTCATGCGCCGCTATTTCCTGATCGCGTCCGAGGTCGGGTCCCTGACCCGGGCATTCTGCGCCAAGCTCGAGGCCGACGAAGCCAAGAAGCCGCACGGCCTTTCCCGTTTCCTGCCCGCGCGCCGTGCGCGGCAGAAGCGGCTGGACGCGCCGGGATTCCGCCTGGAGGGCGGTCGCCTGACGGTCGAGGGGCCGCAGGTCTTCGACGAGGACCCGGTGAACCTGCTGCGGCTGTTCCGTCTGGCCGACCGGCTGGACCTGGACCTGCACCCTGACGCCTTCACCGCCGTGACGCGGGCGCTTCGGCTGATCACCCCCAAGGTGAGGCGCGATCCCCAGGCGGTCGAGGCCTTCCTCGACGTCCTGGCGCGCGGCAAGAGCACCTACCGCACCCTGGTGCTGATGAACGAGGCCGGGGTCCTGGGCCGCTTCATCCCGGAGTTCGGCCGGGTGGTCGCCCAGATGCAGTTCAACATGTACCACTCCTACACGGTGGACGAGCACACGCTCAGGGCCGTGGGCGTGATCGCCGACATCGCGGCCGGCAAGCTCAAGGAAGACCACCCGCTCTCCGTCGCGGTGATGCCGCTGATCACCGACCGCGAGGCCCTGTTCCTAGCCATGCTGCTGCACGACACGGGCAAGGGCGGAGTCGGGGGACAGGAGAAGGCGGGCGCCCGCGCGGCCCGGGCGGCCGGCGAGCGGATGGGCCTGGAGCGCCAGCGGGTGGACCTGATCTGCTGGCTGGTCGAGCACCACCTGATGATGAGCGACTTCGCCCAGAAGCGTGACGTATCCGACCCGCGCACCGTCGAGGCCTTCGCCCGCATCGTCGAGAATCCCGAGCGGTTGCGCCTCTTGCTGGTGCTGACCGTGGCCGACATC
>CAZTMF010000655.1:0-1971 GCA_964614675.1 uncultured Caulobacteraceae bacterium
GACCCAGCCCACCGACGTCAACGCCTTCATCCAGCAGGCGCGCGACTTCGCCCGCGGCCCCTACGCCCTGGCGCTGAACAAGGGCCAGGACCTGGGCGACGCCGAGCGGCGGCAGGTCGCCCAGCAGCTCGGGACGTTCATCGGCCTGCCGGCCAGCTACATCCTGGCCAGCGACCTGCGCATCGCGCCCGGACGCTTCCGCAAGGAGCTGATGCGCGACCAGCGGCAGACGCTCGGCCGTTACGACGCCCGCTTCACCGGCATGGACATCGACGCCGCCGGAGAGGCGCCCGAGTACGATCCCTCCGACACCGGCATCACCGGGGCCTTCGTGGCGGCCTTCCACGACTACCTGTCGCGCGGACTGGGCTACGAGAGCGACCTCGCCTACCGGCCGACCTTCTATGACTCCGGCGTGCAGTGGGACTTCCGCCACAAGGCGCCGGTGCAGTCCGTGGGCCAGGGCGCGACCAACGAGGCGGATGTGGCGCTCGACCTCTCCCAGGCCATGCGCGAGAACCCGCACCTGCTGCTCTATTCCCTGAACGGGATCTACGACCTGGCCACGCCCTTCTTCGGCACCGAGTACGACCTCGGCCACATGCAGCTGGATCCGGCGGTGAGGGGCAATGTGCGCTTCGCCTACTACCCCTCCGGCCACATGGTCTATCTGAACCCCGACGCCCTGCGCTCGATGAAGGCCGACCTCACCAGATTCTACGACGAGGCCGCGCCTCCGGGGCGGTGAGCTTTCAGGCCGGCTTCCTGAACTTCAGGATGAACTGGTCGGTCTTCAGCCTGACCGGGACGTCGAATATCGCCTTGGTGTGGTCGTCGTCCGGGTTGCGAAGGGCCGAGCTCTCGTCCTCCAGCCGGAAGCCGGCGGCGGTCACCTCCTGGATCACAGTCGCCCGCTCGATCCGGTGCAGCGTCGGCGACACCGTGGCGCCCGTCCCCCGGGCGGCGGCGTGGTCCTCGATCAGATAGATGCCGCCGGGCTTCAGGGCGTCGAACACCGCCTTGTTGAAGGCCGCCATGTCGACGTTGGCGTACTTCGGCACGTGCAGGTCGTGGTAGTTCAGGGTGGTCCAGAACAGGTCGACCTTCTCCGGAACGTGGAAGCTCCCGAGCGGCGCGACGTCCATGGCCACGTTCCCGCGTCCCGGTTCGTCCAGCACCTTCCTGGTGGTGTCGACGTTCTTCTGGCCCCAGGTCGAGGTCTCCAGGGCGTAGACCTTGCCTTTCGGCCCCACGATGTCGCTGAGCATGCGGGTGTAATAGCCGCCGCCCGGCAGGTACTCGCCGACCTTCTGGCCGGGATGCACGCCCGAGAAGGCCAGCACCAAGTCGGGCTTGCGGACCGCGTCGTCCTTGCGGTCGTCGGCGGGCCGCGTCGGATCGGCGACCGCCTTTTCCACATAGGCCGGAGGCCCTTTCGCCGCGGCGACCCCGCCAGCCAGCAGCGCCACCGCGAGCGCCAGAGCCGGAGCCAGACCGAACCGCTTCATGACTTTCCCCCGAACCGGATGATGTCCTTCGAGCATGGCCCTGGCCGGCATGAGAGGCGAGTTAAGTCTTGTACAGGAAGCACCGGGCTTGTTCCGGCCGGGCGGAACATGAGATGAACAGCGGACAGAGCAACGGACCTCGGGGGCCGGGTTGGGACTGCCGCTGATCGCCATCGCCGCCTGCATCCTGGGCGGCTACCTCCTGGGTTCGATCCCCTTCGGCGTGATCGCCACGCGGCTCGGGGGCCTGGGCGACATCCGCAAGGTCGGCTCGGGCAACATCGGGGCGACCAATGTCCTGCGCACCGGCCGCAAGGACCTGGCCCTGATCACCCTGGTCGGAGACGGCGCCAAGGGCGCGGCGGCGGTGCTGATCGCCCGGTTCCTGCTCGCCGGCGCCGGCGAGGCGGCGGCCGAGACCGGCGCGGCCCTGGCGGGCGGCTTCGCCTTCCTCGGCCACCTG
>CAZTMF010000656.1:0-1958 GCA_964614675.1 uncultured Caulobacteraceae bacterium
TGCCCTCGTCCTTCAGCGCCCGGGTGACGAAGCGCGAATAGAGCAGGTGCAGCACGGCGTGCTCGATGCCGCCGATGTACTGGTCGACCGGCAGCCAGTAGTCCGCCGCATCCTTGCCGATCGGCGCGGCCGCCTTGGGATCGGTGAAACGGGCGAAATACCAGGAGCTGTCGACGAAGGTGTCCAGCGTATCGGTCTCGCGCTCGGCCGCGCCGCCGCACGCCGGGCAGGAGACATGTTTCCAGCTTGGGTGGTTGGCCAGGGGATTGCCCGACTGGTCGAAGCGGACGTCCTTGGGCAGCTCCACCGGCAATTGCTCGTCCGGCACGGCGACGGGACCGCATTTGGGGCAATGGACGATCGGCACCGGCGCGCCCCAATAGCGCTGGCGGGCGACGCCCCAGTCGCGGAGCCTGTAGACGGTGGCGCCTTCGCCCTGGCCCTGGCCCTCGACGCGGGAAATGGCCGCGGCCTTGGCCGCCTCGACCTCCATTCCGTCCATGAAGGCCGAATTGAAGATCCGTCCTGGGCCCGTGTACGCTTCCTTGCCGACGTCGAAGGTCGCGGGGTCCGCGCCGGACGGCAGCACCACCGGTCTGACCGGCAGGCCATACTTGCGGGCGAAGTCCAGGTCGCGCTGGTCGTGCGCCGGGCAGCCGAATATGGCGCCCGTGCCGTAGTCCATCAGGATGAAGTTGGCGATCCAGACCGGCAGGGTCCAATCGTCGTCGAACGGGTGAACGACTTTCAGCCCAGTGTCGTAGCCCAGCTTCTCTCCCGCCTCGATCTCGGCCTCCGAGACCCCGCCCCGGCGGCAGGTCTCGATGAAGTCCGCCGCCTTGGTATCCTTGGCGGCGGTCTCGGCAGCCAGGGGATGGTCGGGCGCGATGGCGACGAAGCTCGCGCCATAGAGGGTGTCGGGCCGGGTGGTGTAGACCTCCAGGCCCCCCTCGAGGCCGGCGGGCGCCGCGCCCGAGAACGGCCAGCGCAGCTTCAGGCCGCGCG
This sequence comes from uncultured Caulobacteraceae bacterium, assembly GCA_964614675.1. Taxonomy (GTDB): domain Bacteria; phylum Pseudomonadota; class Alphaproteobacteria; order Caulobacterales; family Caulobacteraceae; genus JANWHQ01. The sequence goes on from CAZTMF010000656.1 coordinate 1,006, forward strand.
ACTTGCCGATCCAGTTCTCCTGCATGACCCGGACCTTCTCGGGCCAGCGGTCCAGGGTCTTCAGGCCGTCCAGCAGGGGGTCGGCGTAGTCGGTGATGCGCAGGAACCACTGGTTCAGCTTGCGCTTCTCCACCAGCGCGCCCGAGCGCCAGCCGCGCCCGTCGATCACCTGCTCGTTGGCCAGCACGGTCTCGTCGACCGGATCCCAGTTGACCGTGCCTTCCTTGCGGTAGGCCAGGCCGCGCCGCCACAGGTCCAGGAACCACTTCTGCTGATGGCGGTAGTAGGCCGGGTCGCAGGTGGCGAACTCGCGCGACCAGTCGATCGACAGGCCCAGCCCCTTCAGCTGCTCGCGCATGGCGTCGATGTTGGCGTAGGTCCAGTCGGCCGGATGCACGCCCCGCTCCTTGGCGGCGTTCTCGGCAGGCAGGCCGAAGGCGTCCCAGCCCATCGGATGCAGAACGTTGTAGCCGCGCGCCCGCTTGAAGCGAGCCACCAGGTCGCCCATGGCGTAGTTGCGCATGTGGCCGACGTGGATGCGCCCCGACGGATAGGGGAACATCTCCAGCACATAATACTTGGGCTTGCCGCCGGCCTCTTCAGGCGTGCGGGTGCGGAAGACGCCGGCCGTCTCCCAAGCGGCGCGCCATTTGGGCTCTACGACCTTCGGGTTGTATCGGGCCATGAAGCCAGCCCGACTAACCCTTGCCGCCGATGTTGGAAAGTCGCAGCTGCCGGGCCCGGGTGAGGATCGCGTTCTCGAAGTCGGACTCGGTCTGGTCGGAGGTGGGCGCGTCGACCCACTGGCCCGACGCATCCTTGATCTGCTTGAAGATCGTCACCTTCAGGCCGTCCGCGCGCAGGCGCGTGTCGAGGATGTAGACCGTCGCCTTGAAGCGCTCGTCGGGCTTCTCGGGGTTGGCGTACCAGTCGGTGATCACCGTGCCGCCCCA
>CAZTMF010000657.1:0-1958 GCA_964614675.1 uncultured Caulobacteraceae bacterium
GCGGAGGCGCGCGCTCGCGGCGCCCGGGCGCTGGTGATCGGCGTGGCCAATCCGGGTGGAGTTATCGGGCGCGGCTGGATCCACGTCCTGCTCGAAGCGCTCGAGGCGGGGCTGGACCTGATCGGCGGCATGCATGGCCGCCTGCGGGACATCCCCGAACTGGCGTCGGCGGCCCAGCGGCTCGGCCGCCAGCTGATCGACGTGAGGGACCCGCCGCCCAACATTCCCCTGGCCACCGGCTCACCGCGCAGCGGCCGCCGGCTGCTCACCGTCGGCACCGATTGCGCCCTCGGCAAGAAGTACACCGCCCTGGCTCTGGCCCGGGCTTTCCAGGCGCGAGGGTTGGACGCCGATTTCCGGGCCACGGGCCAGACCGGCATCCTGATCGCTGGAAGCGGCGTGCCGATGGACGCCGTGGTCGCCGACTTCGAGGCCGGGGCGGCGGAGATGCTGTCGCCGGCGGCCGCGCCCGACCATTGGGATGTGATCGAGGGCCAGGGCTCGCTGCTGCATCCGGCCTATGCCGCCGTCTCCCTGGGCCTGCTGCACGGCAGCCAGCCGGACGTCTTCGTGGTCTGCCACCAGCCGGGGCGACAGCGCATGATGGGTCACGAAGCCTTCGCCCTGCCCAGCGTGGACGAGGTGATCGACGTGACCGTCCGGCTTGGCCGGCGCACCAACCCCTCGATCCGCTGCGCGGGGGCGAGCTTCAACACCTCCGGCTTCGGGCCGGCGGAGGCCGAGGCCCTGATGGCGGCGGAATCGGACCGGCTGGGCCTGCCGGTCGCCGATCCTGTCCGGGGCGGCTCGCGGCTCGAGGCCCTGGTGGACGCCTGTCTTGGCTGAATCGTCCGCGCCCGCCGCCGACCGGAGCGACCTGTTCGGTCATCCCCGCGGCCTGACGGTGCTGTTCCTCACCGAGACCTGGGCGCAGTTCTCCTACTTCGGCATGCAGGCGATGCTGGTCTACTACATGACCAAGCAGCTGCACTTCAGCCAGCCGGCGGCCTCGGCCCTCTACGGCGGCTATGCGGCCTTCGCCTATCTGACCCCTCTGCTCGGCGGCGTGATCGCCGACGCCTGGCTGGGACAGGGACGTTCGGTGATCCTGGGCAGTGTGCTGATGGCGTTCGGCCACTTCGCCCTGGCGTTCCAGGACGCCTTCTTCCCCGGCCTGTTCCTGGTGGGCCTGGGCAACGGCTTCTTCCTGCCCTCGACCACCACCCAGGTCGGCCATCTCTATGCCGAGGGGGATTCCCGGCGGGACCGCGCCTACAGCCTCTACTACATGGGCGTGAACATCGGCGGCTTCCTGGCGCCCCTGGTCTGCGGCACCATCGGCGAGCTCTACGGCTGGCACTATGGCTTCGCCATCGCCGGGGTCGGCATGCTGATCGGCCTGGTCATCTATCTGACCAACCAGAAGACCCTGCCCGCCGAGGCCCAGGTCATGAGGGACCGCTCCGTCCCCCGGACGCCGCTCGGACACGATGGCCGGCGGGCGGTGCGCAACCTGATGATCATCGCCGCCATCGTCGTCTTGTTCCGCATCGCCTACGAGCAGAGCGGCAACACCATCGCCCTCTGGGCCGATGCGCGCACCGACCGGATGCTCCACCTCGGCGCCGCGAGGTTCCTGATCCCGGCGACCTGGTTCCAGTCGATCAATCCCTTGCTGATCTTCACCTTCACGCCGCTGATCACCTGGTGGTGGTCGGTCCAGGCCAGGCGCGGCCGCGAGCCCGAGCCGCTGGCGAAGATGGCGCTGGGCGCGGCGCTGGGCGGGCTCGCCTTTCTGCTGATGATCGGCGCCGCGCTCGACGCCGGGCACGGGACGGCGAGCTGGCTCTGGCTGGTGGGCTTCTTCGCCCTGCTGACCGCCGGCGAGCTCTACATCCTGCCGGTGGGCCTCTCGGTGTTCAGCACCCTGGCCCCCGCCCGCGTCGCCTCGGCCATGA
>CAZTMF010000658.1:0-1955 GCA_964614675.1 uncultured Caulobacteraceae bacterium
GCAGGCCATCGACGGCGACAACAACGCCACCGGCCAGATGCTGGCCGCCCTGCTGAGCTGGCCGCAGGCTGCGTTCGCCTCCAAGGTCGTGATCGAGGGCGGCAAGGCGACCGTCACCCGCGAGATCGACGGGGGCCTGGAGACGCTGCAGATCGACCTGCCGGGGGTGATCACCACCGACCTGCGCCTGAACGAACCGCGCTACGCCTCCCTGCCCAACATCATGAAGGCGCGCACCAAGCCCTTGGAGACCCGGCAGCTCGCCGATCTGGGCCTGGACCTTCACCCCCATCTGAAGGTGCTGAAGGTGGCCGAGCCGGCCAAACGCCAGGCCGGCGTGAAAGTGGAGAGCGCGGCCGAGCTGGTCGCGAAGCTGAAGACCGAAGCGGGGGTGCTCTGATGGCCGTTCTCGTCATCGCCGACCACGATGGTCAGGCGCTCCGCGACACCACCCACAAGACCGTCGCCGCCGCGACCAGGCTGTCCGGCGACATCGACATCCTGGTGCTGGGCCAGAACGCCAAGGGGGTCGCCGAGGCGGCGGCCAGGATCTCGGGCGTGCGCAAGGTGCGCCTGGCCGAGAGCGAGGCGCTCGGCCACATGATCGCCGAGGCCGTCGAGGCCTGCGTCGTGCCCTTGATGGGCGACTACGAGGCGGTGCTGACGCCCTCAACCACGGCCGGTAAGAACGCCTCGCCGCGCATCGCCGCGGCCCTGGACGTGGCCCAGATCTCCGACGTCATCGAAGTGGTCGACGGCTCGACCTTCATCCACCCGATCTATGCCGGCAATGCGCTGGAGACCGTGCAGAGCTCGGATGGCAAGAAGGTGATCACCGTCCGCCCGACGGTGTTCAAGCCCCAGCCCGAGGGCGGTGCGGCGCCGGTCGAGACCGTCGATCCCGGCGCCGGCGCGCCCAAGACCCGCTTCGTCTCGCAAGAGGTGGTGAAGTCCGCCCGTCCCGAGCTCGGCGCCGCCAAGATCGTGGTCTCCGGCGGCCGGGCGCTGGGCTCGGCCGAGGAATTCCACGCGGTGATCGAGCCCCTGGCGGACAAGCTGGGCGCCGCGGTCGGCGCCTCCCGGGCTGCCGTTGACGCCGGCTACGCCCCCAACGACTACCAGGTCGGACAGACCGGCAAGGTGGTGGCGCCCGATCTCTATGTCGCCATCGGCATCTCCGGCGCCATCCAGCACCTGGCCGGGATGAAGGACTCCAAGGTCATCGTGGCCATCAACAAGGACGCGGACGCCCCCATCTTCCAGGTCGCCGACTATGGCCTGGTGGCCGATTACAAGACCGCCGTACCGCAACTCATGGACGAGCTGTCGAAGATCGGCAAGTAACGGGCGCGCGGCGGCCAGTCAGCTACGCTGCAACGCAGCATTACTCTTGCCGCAACGCCCTCTGGACGTGCTATGCAAGCAGCCGGTTGGCGCGGCGCAGGGCGCTACGCGCGGACGCGGGATCAGAGATATGAAGATCAATTCGGTCGGGGTGATTGGCGCGGGCCAGATGGGCGCGGGAATCGCTCACGTGGTGGCCTTGAACGGTTACGACGTCGCCATCTACGACGTGGCGCCCGACCGGCTCCAGGCCTGTCTCGACAACATCACGAAGAACCTCACCCGCCAGGTCTCGAAAGCGCACATCGAACAGGCGGCCATGGACAAGGCCCTCTCGCACATCAGCCTGGCGCCGCAGCTCGAGACCATCGGCCAGTGCGACCTCGCCATAGAGGCGGCGACCGAGAACGAAGAGGTCAAGAAGTCGATCTTCCGGGCCCTGACGCCCCTGCTCAAGGCCGACGCCATCCTGGCCTCCAACACCTCCTCGATCTCGATCACCCGCCTGGCCTCGACCACCGACCGGCCCGAGCGGTTCATCGGCCTTCACTTCATGAATCCGGTCCCGATCATGAAGCTGGTGGAGATCATCAACGGCATCGCCACCAATC
>CAZTMF010000659.1:0-1938 GCA_964614675.1 uncultured Caulobacteraceae bacterium
TGGGCGCGGGGGCCGAGATCGTCCGATTGGCGCCGGAAGAGGCCCGCGCCGCGGCCGCCGAGCTCGGCGAGGTGCTGGCCGACTGCGTCGCAGGCGGCGCCTCGGTGAACTTCATGCATCCCTACACGGCCGAGCAGGGCCGGGCCTTCTTCGAGGGCGTGGCGGACGAGGTCGGGCGCGGCGACGCGGCCCTGATCGGCGCCAGGCTGGGCGGACGCCTGGTTGGCACCGTGAACCTCGGGCTTCGCATGCCGCCGAACCAGCCGCACCGGGCAGAGGTCCGCAAGATGCTGGTCCGCCAGTCCGCCCGCGGCCGGGGCATCGGAGAAGCCCTGCTCGTCGAGGCCGAGCGCTGGGCCTCCGAGCTCGGGCGCAGCCTCCTGGTGCTCGACACCGTAGAGGGCATGGCGGGCGAACGGCTCTATGCCCGCGGGGGCTGGACCCGCGTCGGCGCCATCCCGGGCTATGCCCTGTTCCCGGACGGCCGGCCCTGCGCCACCGTGATCTTCTACAAAGAGCTGGGCTGAGCGGTGACCGACGTCTTCTCCAAGGAGAAGCGCTCGGACGTCATGCGCCAGGTCAAGGCCAAGGGGACCTCGCCCGAGATCAAGGTGCGCAAGCTGCTCTGGGGCATGGGCCTGCGCTACCGGCTGCACCGCAAGGACCTGCCGGGCGCGCCGGACATCGTGCTGCCGGGGCGCAAGCTCGCGGTCTTCGTGCACGGCTGCTTCTGGCACGGCCACGATTGCGCCCGGGGGGCGCGGGTCCCCAAACAGAACCGGCCCTATTGGACGGCGAAGATCGAGCGCAACCGCCAGCGCGACACCCGCGCCCAGGCGGAGCTGACCGCGAGGGGCTGGAGGCCGCTGGTGGTCTGGGAGTGCGAGCTGAGGGACAGGGCGGCGCTGGAGGCGCGGCTCCGGGACGCAGCCGGAAAAGGGCCGAATTAACGAAGCCTTACCCATGCTCGGCGTCTGATCGGAGGCGCGGATCAGAGGGCTCGGCCATGGACTTCGGCGAGACGGTCACCAGCTCGGGCGAGCGCGTGATCGAGGACATGACCAGCTTCGGCTATCACCAGCTGGGCCAGGTGGTGGATCCCGAGGCCGCCGCCGCCCTGCTTTCCGACGTCCGCGCCCTGCGCAGGTTCGACGAGAGCCTGTTCCTCTCCGAGGCCGAGTTCGACGCCGATCCCCAGTACAAGGGCGTGAACCCCAAGCCCGGCCGCAACCTCCTGGAGCGCTTCGAGCCCCGGCTGGGACTGGTCGAGGCGCAGTCGCACATCACGGTGGCGATGGACGCCCTGCTGGGGCCCGGCTACGAGATCCTCGACAAGAAGCTGGTCTGCGGCGTGCCGGCCAAGGCCGTGCCCGAGTGGCTGAAGGCCCGCATCCACGGCAATCCGGTGAACAACCTCGGCGCCTACGTCCGGCCCGAGTACCGTGACATCACCTATTTCTACGGCATCGACTTCCACCAGGATCTGATCGACCACCCCGCCCGGGAGGCCGACTTCATCACCCTCTATGTCTATCTGCACGAGGTGGAGCGGCACGACGCGCCGCTGTTCCTGCTGGAGAACAGCCATTGCTTTGGCGGTACGGTCTTCCCCCACAAGCTGAAGCGCGAGTGGGAGGGCTACTGGAGCTACGCGGACGGCCGCGGCCAGGAGTGCCGCGCCCGTCAGGTGATGCTGACCGGCGGCCCTGGCTTCGCCGCCTTCTGGCACGCCTGCACCCTGCACGGCACTCAGCCCGACGCATCGGACCGCGAGCGGATCTCCCTGCGCTATCTCCTGGCCAAGCGGGCCGGGGTGACGGCGGGCATCGACCGTGTGAACGCCCGCATCCAGGGGCCGCTGAGCCTCGAGGCCACGCGCGAAGACCTCGCCGTCGACGGTTCGGCCCAGATCCGCGCCAACAGCGTCAACGCGGCGTA
>CAZTMF010000660.1:0-1934 GCA_964614675.1 uncultured Caulobacteraceae bacterium
TCTAGCCCAGCCAGGCCCCCAAATCGCGCCCGATCAAATCCTGCTGTCTCAGGATATCCTCGCGGAACAGGGCGCGCAGGTGATTTCCCACGTCCTCAGGCAGCTGCGGAGGCTTGGCGCGCGGCAACGCCTTCAGCGTCTCCTTCAGGCTCTTCGGGATGAGCCGAGCCAACCTCGGCTTCACGCCCGATTTGGCGATGACCTCGCCGAAGACAGGCGGGCGTATGCTCAGGCTCGAGGCATTCTGCCGTCCCACGATGGGGGGCGCCAGCTCCGGGCGCGCGCCGATATGGGCGCAGATCCGTCGGACTGCGCCTACTGGATCACTCAAGAGCTCGTCGAACAGGAGGATGAGCACGTTCTCGCGGGGAAAGCGTGCGAAATAGCGTTCGATCTGGGCCGCGTACCTTCCGGCGGAGACGTACCGCTCGAGGACCGGCACGATCGGGCTCGCACGTCCCTCAGCCTCGCGCAGCAGCGCAGCCTCGAACCCTTCCGGGATCCGGCCGTGAGACAGGTACATCAGATATTCGGAGTAGGCCCTGGCCACCGGGTCGCGCAGGATCATGACGATCTTGGCGTCCGGCGCAACCTCGGCGATGCGCTCCGCCGCGACGGAGGATATCAGGTATTCGGTCGAGCCCTCGCCGATGCAGGGCTGGCCCGACCAGCCGCGAAACAGCGCGCGATAGGTGGCTTCGTCCTGGACGAACGCGATATGCGCCGGCTCGGCCATGTCGCCGCGCACATAGACTTCGGGATCGAGGATGCGGGCGCGATGCCATTGAGCAAAGGCCGTGGACCGCACCTCTTCCGAGAAATAGCACGGTTCCTTGATCGGCGAGAAATAGACGTCCGGATGATCGGCGAGGGCGGCGGCGACCGTGGTCGTTCCCGCCCTCATCGCCCCCACCAGGAAGAAGTTGGGCAGCACCGTCGAGATGGCTTGCTGCGTTGGCGCATCTTCGGTCCCGGCGCTCATTCCCGTCCGCTCCAAGCGTCGGCGCGACCCCAGGCCAATCCGTGCTTGCCTATGCTGGCGACCGCATCGGCGGCCTTCATAGGCGAGCTTATGCCAGAACCGCCCGCGCCGTAGCAATCGAACCGAAATCTTCGGCGCGGTGAGCGCCCACGCGCCGTAAGACTAGGCAATTCCGCCAGACGTTGCCGGTCGCTGGATATGCTCCGTCAGAGGATGAAGTCGGTGGACCCCAGGGCCGTTGACGAATGGACCAGGATCGCAAAGTCCGCTACCCCGTCGGCGTTGACATCTCCCTCCACCAGATAACCCCCGGACGCGGCCAGGACGACCAGTTCGCCGGCGGTGTGGGAGAAGGACGCGACCAGGTGGAAGGCGTCGTCGCTCGTCGTCCCGGTGTTGGCATCCATGGCCGAGAGGTCGATGCGATCGCCATCGGCGTGGCTGAAGTCCATGACCTGGTCCTGGCCGGACGAATTCACCGTCGAGTCCGTGATGGACTGGAAGATGAATTTGTCCGCGCCGGCGCCGCCGGTCAGGATGTCCGCGCCAGCCCCGCCGATCAGCCGGTCGGCGCCATCGCCGCCGACCAGAGTGTCGTTGCCAGCCATCCCACTCAGGGTGTTGATCCCGCTGTTGCCGGTCAGGACGTTGTCGAGCTCGTTGCCTGTCGCGCTGATCTGGCCCGAGCCGGTCAAGGTGAGGTTCTCCACGTTCGCCGACAGGGTGTAGGTGACCGACGACAGGATCAGGTCGGTTCCTTCGCCGGGATTCTCGGTCACCACGTCGTTGGAGCTGGAGACGACATAGGTGTCGTCGCCGGTCCCGCCCACGAGGGTGTCTGCGCCGGTGACGCCGTCGAGGGTGTCGTTCCCCGCGAAGCCATAGAGGACGTCCGAGCCGTCGCCGCCGGAGAGGTGGTTGTCGCCGGAGTTGCCGTCGATTTCGTTGTTGG
>CAZTMF010000661.1:0-1931 GCA_964614675.1 uncultured Caulobacteraceae bacterium
GCGACACCGTCCCCAACAGCCTGCCGCCGGCCGAATACGCCAGCCGCTGGCCCGAAGGCATCCGCATCGCCATGCGCGCCCACGCGCCGGACGAGCCGACCGAATATCCCGGCTGCCCCGAGCTCGGGCTGCACATCATCACCTCGGTGCAGAGCGAGGGCTTCGACCTGGCCTCGATGCAGAAGCTGCCGCCGCACCGGGGCGGCTGGACCTCGATCCCCCATGCCTTCGGCTTCATCTACCACCGGCTCCTGGGCGACCGCGTGCCGCCCACCGTGCCGATCGTGGAGAACACCTTCTATCCGCCCAACCAGCCGACCGTGGCGCGCTCGATCGCCTTCGGAAAGGCCCTGGCCAGGGCGATCCACGCCTGGGATTCCGACAAGCGCGTGGCCCTGATCGGTTCGGGCGGCCTGACTCATTTCGTCATCGACGAAGAGGTCGACGCGGTGATCCTGGAGGCCATCCGGGCCGGCGACGCCCACATCCTGGAACGGCTGCCCGAGAGCGCCTTCCAGTCCGGAACCTCGGAGACCAAGAACTGGATCCCGGTGATCGGCGCCATGGCCGAACTCGGGTGCAAGCCCACCATCGTCGACTATGTGCCCTGCTACCGCTCGGAAGCCGGCACAGGGAACGCCATGGGCTTCGTCTACTGGAAGGCGGGCTGACCCATCCCTTGCAGGCGGGGGAGGACGATCAGTTGTCCAGCATATGACCGAGCAGGGCCGACAGCTTCAGCCGCCGCTCGGTGTCGTCGGCGGGGGGCTGGGGCGGCGGGATGTCGAGCGGGCGGACCTTGCGGGCGTCGTAGTGCAGGATCATCGCCGACTGCAGCGTCTTGGCCGACAGCACCTGGGGCTGGGGCGCCTTGCAGAGCTTCTCGCCGGGGGCGTCGGCCTTGGCGACCTGGATCGCCGGCTTGGCGGGCGTCGCGGACGGCGCGGGAGTCTCCACGGGGACAAGACTGGGCTGGACCTGGGCCACGGGCTCGGGCGTCGCGGGCTTCTTCTGGACGGCAGGCCGATGCGGCCTGGCGTAGGGCCGGGGCGCGGCGTCCTCGGCCACGGAGGTCTCTCGCGACGGGACCGCCCTTGGCTCGACATGCTGGAAGGATGCCTCCGTCGCAACCGGGGCGGACGTCGAGATCACTACCGGCACGCCGGGCTTGGGCAGGGGCTTGAAGGCGAAGCTCATGGTCGCCAGGCCCAGCCCGGCGGCCACGACTCCGGCCACGGCGAGGCTGATGCTCACGCCAGCGCCTTCGGAGTCCTTGTCGTCTCGCTTTGACGTCAAAGGGACGTCCCCCTCGCAATCGGCGCTGCCGCGCGATTCAGCCGCCTGGATGAAATGACAGCAAGGCGGCGCATTTGTGGCGCCCGCTTCCGCCTAAGCTCATCAAACAGCCACAGAATAGCCCGGTTGCCTTACGAGCCGATTACGGAAGCCGGGATTAACGGCCCCTGAACGAGGGCCTTCGTTTTTCGCGCCAGGCCCGAACCCCCTCGCGCCGGTCCTCGGTGGGGAACAGCTCGTTGTACCGGTCCAGCTCGAGCGCCATGCCGGTGCGCAGGCCGTGCCCGTCGCCGAGATCGATAGCGCGCTTGACCGCGGCCACGGCCAGGGGGGCGTTGTCGGCGATGCGCTGGGCGGTCTCCAGGGCGGCGGCCAGAAGCTCGCCCGGCGGGCAGACGCGGTTGGCGACGCCCCAGTCCAGAGCCTCGGCGGCGGTGAAGGCCCGGCCCGCGGCGATCACCTCCTTGGCCCGCCTGGGCCCCGCGGCCCGCGCCAGGGTCTGGGTGGCGCCCAGGCCCGGCATGATGCCGAGGGTCACCTCGGGCAGGGCGAAGCGGGCGGTCTCGGCCGCATAGAGGAAGTCGCAGAGCAGGGCGATCTCGCAGCCGCCGCCGAAGGCCGCGCCGTTCACCGCC
>CAZTMF010000662.1:0-1928 GCA_964614675.1 uncultured Caulobacteraceae bacterium
GCCTGCCCATCGCCTTCTTCGCCCAGAACCGGGCCGGCGACCTGATCTCGCGGGTGAACAACGACACCGACAAGATCAACCAGTTCTTCTCCCAGGCGCTGATGCAGATGTTCGGCAACTCGTTCCTGGTGGCGGGCGCGGGGATCCTGTTGCTCAGCCTGAACTGGAAGATGGGCCTGATCGCCCTGGTCCCGGGGCTCGCCATCCTCCTGATCACTCGGGCGATCTCGCCCTGGGTGAAGCGGGCGAACCGTAAGGGACTTGAGAGCCTGGGCGCCCTCTCGGGCGACATCTCCGAAAGCCTGGCCAATTTCCAGGTCATCGTCGCCTTCAACCGCACCGACTACTTCCGCGAGAAGCTCGACGCCGCCAACCAGCGGAACTACCAGGCGGCCGTGAAAGCCGGCGTCTCGTCGGGCTTGTTCACCCCGCTCTACACCCTGGCCGGCAGCGCCGGGCAGATCCTGGTGCTGGCGCTGGGCGTCTGGCTGATCGGGCGCCATGAGCTGACGGTCGGCCTGCTGATCGGCTACCTGCTCTATGTCACGTCCTTCTATAACCCGCTCCGCCAGCTGGCGACGGTGTGGTCCAGCCTGCAGATGGCCATGGCGGCCGTCGACCGCGTCTCGGACGTGCTGAAGCTGGAATCCGACCTGGTGCGGATCCCAGGGGCGCCCGCCGGCAAGCCTGGCGCACTGCTGAGGTTCGAAAACGTCGGCTTCAGCTATCCGGGCGGCAAGCGCGTGCTGGACGACGTCAGCTTCACCCTCGAGCGGGGGCGGACCTACGCCCTGGTCGGCCCGACCGGCGGGGGCAAGACGACCACCGCCATGCTCATGGCCCGGCTCTACGACCCCTCGGAAGGGAAGGTCTATCTCGACGGCCGCGACATCCGCAGCTTCGATGCGTCAGAGCGCGCAGCGAGGATCGGCTTCATCCTGCAGGACCCGTTCCTGCTGGGCGGCACGGTCGGCGACAACATCGTCTACGGCCATCCCGAACTGGCCTCGCTGACGGACAAGGCGAAGGTCGACGAGATCCTGGGCGACCAGATGACCAAGCTCGGCCTTGCCGGCTTCATGGCGCGTTTCGATCAGGGCCTGGAGACGCCGGTCAAGGGCGGGGGCGACGGCCTGTCGCTGGGACAGAAGCAGCTGGTCGCCTTCCTGCGGGCGGTGCTGCGCAGGCCCGATCTCCTGATCCTCGACGAGGCGACCGCCAACATCGACACGGTCACCGAGCAGATGCTGGAGGAGGTGCTGGACAAGCTGCCGGCGTCCACCACCAAGGTGATCATCGCCCACCGCCTGAACACCATCCAGAACGCCGACGAGATCTACTTCGTCGGCGGCGGAGGCCTGACCGCGGCGGGCTCGATGGACCACGCGATGGCCATGCTGCTGGGCCACGAGGGCGTGACCTAGAGTCCAAATACACAAGCAAAAACAGACTCTTGAGGGAGCCTTCTATGGCCAGGAAATCGCTGCGGCAGGTGCTGATGGAAGCCGACAAGTGTGTCGTCGCTCCCTGCGTCTACGACTGCGCCTCGGCCCGGGCGGTGGAGATGGTCGGCTTCCCCGCCATGATGCTGAGCGGCGGCGAGGTGTCGGTGGCCATGAACGGGGTCATCGACTACGGCTTCACCAATCTCACCGACCTGGAGTGGATCACCAGCCGGATCAGCCAGACCTCGGGCATCCCGCTGGCCGCCGACATCGAGGACGGCTTCGGCGGTCCCCTGGCGGTCTACCGCAGCGCCAAGCGGATGGCGGCCGCGGGGGCCAAGGCCCTGCAGCTGGAAGACGCCGGCGACATGGAGGACTCCACCAGCCTGCTGCCGCGCGAGAAATACTACGAGAAGGTCCGCGCCGCCCTGGCCGCGCTGGAGGGGACCGACTGCTTCCTGATCGCGCGCACCAACGCCGATC
>CAZTMF010000663.1:0-1905 GCA_964614675.1 uncultured Caulobacteraceae bacterium
ATGATCTTGGCCATCAGGCTTCTCCACGCTCTTTCTTGGACCGCCAGCCGTCCAGCTTGCGGCCGCCGGCCATCATCATGGCGGCGTACTCTTCCTGGGTCAGGCCGCACATCTCGGCGGCCATGTACTGGTAGGAGTGCTCGTCGGTGAAGGCGAGCTTGGCCAGGGCGTAGGACACCCCGCCAAGGTCCAGCAGGGTGTTCCAGTCGCGCTTCATGACGGCGACCTTCTGGGCCTCGCTCATCGGCCACTCGTCGAGATAGGTCCGCTCGTCCGAGAGGAAGCGCTTGCGGTTCTCGGCCTTCATCAGGGAGTAGAGGAACTGGTTGAGGTGGAAGCCCTTGCGGGCGCGCTGGGCGTCGAACACCCAGGTGCCGGGGATGTCCTCGTATTCCTGCTTGGAGCTCATCGTAAGGGTCTCTGCGATAGGTCGGCGGTGCTCTAGCACACCGGCGGAAGGAGACGTCAATCGGCCCAGTAGAGCCGCGTGGGATTGTCGACCAGGAGCTTCCGCTGCAGCTCGGCCGTGGTCGCGATGCGCGGGACATAGTCCACCAGCATCCCGTCGTCGGGCATGTGCGTCTTCATGTTCGGATGCGGCCAGTCGGTGCCCCAGAGCACCCGGTCCGGGAAGTTCTCGACCACAGCCTGCGCGAAGGGGACCACGTCGTCGTAGGGCGGGCCCTGGACGCTGATCCGCTCGGGGCAGCTGACCTTGGACCAGACGTTCTCGTTGTCGGTCATGAAGTCCAGGAAGCGCTGGAACTGCGGATGCTCGACCCCCAGCTTCACGTCCGGCCGGCCCATGTGGTCGACCACGATGTCGGTCGGCAGGCTGGTGAAGAAGGGCTCGAGCTCGGGCAGGTCGGCCGCCTCGAAGTAGATCACGATGTGCCAGCCTAGCGGGGCGATCTTCGCGGCGATCGAGGCCAGGACCTCGCGCGGGGTGAAGTCGACCAGCCGCTTGACGAAGTTGAAGCGCACGCCCCTGACGCCGGCGGCGTCCAGCTCCTCCAGCTCCCGGTCGCTGACGTCCGCCTTGACCGTGGCGACGCCCTTGGCGCGGCCGCCCGAGGCCTTCAGCGCGTCGACCAGGGCCCGGTTGTCGGCGCCATGGCAGGTGGCCTGGACGATGACGTTGCGGTCGAAGCCCAGGAAGTCCCGGAGCTCGAACAGCTTCTCCTTGGGCGCGTCGCAGGGCGTGTACTTGCGCTCGGGCGCATAGGGGAATGTGTCGGCCGGGCCGAAGACGTGGCAGTGGGCGTCCACCGCGCCCGGCGGCGGCTTGAACTTCGGCTTGGAGGGGTTCGGGTGGAACGGCAGCCAGTCAGGATCCATGGGGCTCGGCTCTTAGGGGTGTGAAAGCGGACGCGCAACGCTAATAGGCTTGCCGGATGCCCACCGCCACGCTCTCCGCCCGCCTCTGGCCCGTCCTGCTGCTCTGCTGCTCGAACGTCTTCATGACCTTCGCCTGGTACGGGCACCTGAAGTTCAAGGATCGGCCGCTATGGCTGGTGATCCTGGCGAGCTGGCTGATCGCGTTCTTTGAATACTGCCTGGCCGTGCCGGCCAACCGGTTCGGCAGCAGCGTCTATTCGGCCGCCGAGCTGAAGGCGATCCAGGAGGTGATCACCCTGACGGTGTTCGCGGCCTTCTCGGTCCTCTACCTCGGGCAGAAGTTCACCTGGTCCCAGGGCTTCGGCTTCCTGCTGATCGCGGCCGGGGCCTATTTCGTCTTCAAGTCGTCGCCCGTCTGAATCCGACGGTCTTGGCGAGCCGGTCGGCGTCCACCGCCTTCTCCCAGCGGGCCACCACGATGGTGGCGACCGCGTTGCCGACCACGTTCACGGAGGTCAGGGCCTCGGCCATCAGCCGGTGGATGCCGAGGATCAGGGCGATGGAGGC
>CAZTMF010000664.1:0-1903 GCA_964614675.1 uncultured Caulobacteraceae bacterium
GCATGTGAGGCCAATGTGGCCTGGACCCCAGCGAGTGCAAGGGGCCGGGGAAGGGTGCGTCCGCGTGAGCCAAGTCAACGCCGTCAACGTCGAGGTTTCGGTGGTGCTCGGCCGCAGTGTCCTGCCGATGCAGCAGCTGCTGCGCATGGGCCGCGGCGCGGTGATTCCGCTGGACGCCAAGGCCAATGACGAGGTCTGGATCCTGGTCAACAACCACCCTGTCGCCCGCGGCGAAATCCAGATCAGCGAAGACAAAATCTGCATCGCCGTCACCGGCGAGGCCAACGTCTACGACTTCATGGCGGGGGGCTGACCGGGAGGCCCGAAAAGGGCTTTTCCCCCGGGCTTCACAAGGGGGGTGGGGTTTGCTACTCCCCCGCGCTCGCCCGGTTTGCGGTCGTGGCGGAATTGGTAGACGCGCAGCGTTGAGGTCGCTGTGGGGCAACCCGTGGAAGTTCGAGTCTTCTCGACCGCACCAGCGCGAAATTGATTGATCAGAGGCAACAGCCGGGACGACGTCATTCGACTGACTTGAGGGAGGGGGGCATGGCCCGCGGCACCGTCGATCTCAGCCCACCCCCGCCCGCGCCCAAAATCCCGGTCGATTACGAAGATATCGCGCTCGGCGAGGACTACAGCCTCACCCCGCGCTACGTGGAGATGGTCGTCGAGGCCGCCGAGCGGGGCGACCAGGCCCGGCTGGCCGAGCTGGTCGGCGATCTGCACCCGGCTGACGTCGCCGATCTCATGGGCTTCCTCTCGGCGGAGTACCGCGAGGAGCTTATCCCGGCCCTGTCGCCGGAGGCCCTTCCTGAGATCCTGTCCGAACTCGACGACAACATCCGCGAGGAGGTGCTCGAGCACGTGCCCCCGGCGGTGCTGGCCAAGGCGCTGGGCGAGCTGGAATCCGACGACGCCGCCGACGTGGTCGAGGACCTCGAGGACGACAAGCGCGACGCGGTGCTCGCCGCCATGTCCGACACTGACCGGGCGGCGATCGAGACCAGCCTCTCCTACGAGGAGGAGTCCGCCGGCCGGCTGATGCAGCGCGAGGTGCTGGCGGCGCCTCAGTTCTGGACCGTGGAGCAGACCATCGCCCATGTGCGCCAGACCGCTGACGACCTGCCCGAGCTGTTCTTCGACGTCTATGTGATCGACCCGGCCTTCAAGCCGATCGGCGCGCTGGCGGTGAGCCAGCTGCTCAAGGCGCCCCCGGAGGCGGCCCTGTCCTCGCTGATGGAGCCGGTCACCGAGATCCCGGTCGACATGGACCAGGAGGAAGTCGCCTACATCTTCGACAAGTACCACCTGATCAGCGCCCCGGTGACCGACGCTGGCGGGCGGCTGGTGGGCCAGATCACCGTCGACGACATCGTGGGCGTCATCCAGGAGGAAGCCGAGGAGGACATCCTCGCCCTGGCCCAGGTGTCAGACGCGGGCCGCGACGCGGGCCTGGTCGACATCGTCAAGACCCGCCTGCCCTGGCTGATCACCAACCTTTTCACCGAGGCGCTGGCCGTGACCTCGATCAGCCTCTTCCAGGAGGAGGTGGCCAAGGTGGTGGCCCTGGCCGTGCTGATGCCGATCGTCTCCTCGGTGGGGGGCAACGCCGGCACCCAGACCCTAGCGGTGGCCGTGCGGGCCCTGGCGTCGAAGGAGCTGAACGCCTCCAACGCCGGCCGCATCATCGGCCGGGAGATCATCGTCGCGATTATGAACGGGGTGTCGCTCGCCCTGGTCATGGGCCTGGCGACGTGGGGCGTCTATCACAGCCCGCGGCTGGCGATCACCGTAGCCCTGGCCCTCGTCGCAAATATCTTTACCGCGGGCTTGGCAGGGATCCTTGCGCCGCTGCTCCTGGAACGCTTAGGGCGCGATCCGGCGGTTTCCTCTCCAATCCTCG
>CAZTMF010000665.1:0-1903 GCA_964614675.1 uncultured Caulobacteraceae bacterium
TCATCGCCTCGGTGCCGGCCGACTTGGTGATGGCGTTGAACCCCACCCGCTGAACGGTCGCGCCCTTGATCGCCTTCTTGCGGTTCAGGACCTCCAGCACGTGCCAGGAGATGGCCTCGCCCTCGCGATCCGGGTCGGTGGCCAGGATGATCTTGTCGGCCCCCTTGGCGGCCTCGGCGATGTCGTTCAGCCGCTTCTGGGCCTTGGCGTCGACCTCCCAGCTCATGGCGAAGTCGTCGTCGGGCTTCACCGATCCGTCTTTGGACGGCAGGTCGCGGACGTGGCCATAGCTCGCCAGAACCGTGAAGCCCGGGCCGAGGTACTTGTTGATGGTCTTGGCCTTGGCGGGGCTCTCGACGACGACGACAGAGGTCATGCAGGCCTATTGGGGGACGCGGATTGGGCGCGGAAGGTGGGGAAGGTCGGGGGGAAATGTCAACGGCAGGTGTTCAAACCGTGTCTTCACCCGCGTCAGGGGTCACGAAGCCGCCGCCGCCATGTTCCCCGGCCTCAGTTCCGCGCGGCCCGCGATCGAGAGTTCCACCAGGGCGCCGTAGACCACCGCCGCCGGCGCGCCGGTGATCCGCACCAGTTCGTCGCGGGATACTGCGGCGGGCGACAACAGGCCGGCGATCTTTTCGCGGAGGGCGTCGATCTCGTCATCGGGGATCTCGGACGGAGCCGGCTGGGGCGGGGCGGGCCGGCGGCGGGGGATGGGTCCCTGCAGCTCGCGCAGCACGTCGTCGATCCCCTCGCAGAGGGTCGCGCCCTGGCGGATCAGATCGTTGGTCCCGCGGGCCCTGGGGTCCAGGGGCGAGCCCGGGACGGCGAAGACCTCGCGGCCCTGCTCGGCGGCGAGGCGCGCGGTGATCAGGGAGCCCGAGCGCAGCTCCGCCTCGACCACCACCACGCCCTCCGAGAGGCCCGAGATCAGCCTGTTGCGGCGCGGGAAGTCCTTGGCCTGGGCCCGCCGGCCGACGGCGTTCTCCGAGACGACGCAGCCGTCCTCGATCAGGCGTTCGTAGAGCCCCTGGTGCTCGGGCGGGTAGACGTCGTCGATCCCGCCGCCCAGGACCGCGACGGTTCCGGTCTTCAGCGCGCCCTCGTGGGCCGCGCCGTCGATGCCGCGCGCCATGCCCGAGACGACCACATAGCCGGCCTCGCCGAGGTTCTGGGCCAGGCCGCGCGCGAAGCGCTGGCCGGCGGCCGAGGCGATGCGGGCGCCGACGATGGCCATCGTGGGCCGGGCGAGGAGGTCGGCGCGGCCCCGCGCCCAGATCACCGGTGGCGGCGCATCGAGCGCGGCCAGGCGCTCGGGGAAGTCGGGCTCCGAGCCACAGAGCAGGCGCGCGCCCAAGGTCTCGCCCGCCTCGAGCTCGGCCAGGGCCTCCGCCTCAGCGGGGATGCGCGGGCGGCGGGACGAGCCGCCGCGGGCGGCCAGGTCCGGCAGGGCGTCGACGGCCTTTTTCGCCGAGCCGTAGCGCTGGATCAGGTGGCGGAAGGCGACGGGTCCCACGGTCTCGGCCCTGGCGAGGCGCAGCCAGGCCAGCCGCTCGCCCGGGGACATCCCGCTCACCTGCCCTTGTCGCCGCCGATCCGCGGCTCCTCGCCCTTGAGCAGGCGGCGGATGTTTTCGGCGTGGCGGATGAAGATCAGCACGGCCATCAAGACCGAGAGATAGAGCTTGGCGACCGGCTCCTGGTCGGTGGCGAAGACGAAGAGCGGCGCGAGCGCTGCGGCGGTCAGGGCCGAGAGCGAGGAGATGCGGGCCAGCCATGCCATGACCAGCCAGGTCGCGCAGGCCAAGAGTCCCGCCGGGAAGGCCACGGCCAGCAGCACGCCCAGGAACGTCGCCACGCCCTTGCCGCCCTTGAACTTCAGCCAGACCGGGAACAGGTGGCCG
>CAZTMF010000666.1:0-1900 GCA_964614675.1 uncultured Caulobacteraceae bacterium
CTCGCCCTTGTCGTCATAGGCAAGTCGGTATTGAGGATTGAGGGCGAGGCTCGGCTTTTCGTGGGTGCACGCGGCGAGCGCGGCCACGCCCGCGGCGGCGAGGCCCAGCGCCAGGAAGAGCCGCATCCGCTTCATGTGAGCCCCTCCCCCTGGGACGGCCGCCGCCTTCTGCATCAATGGAACCAAGCTTCGCCGGGTTCCCTCGATCGGGATCAGAACTCAGAACGGCGAGAACGATTCAAGCAGCGCCTGGCCGTAAGGCGTGTTCTGGGTGCGCGAGAGGTCGCCGCGGCCGCCGTACTGGATCCGCGCCTCCGCGATCTGGGTGTGGTTGACGGTGTTGGTCGCCGAGATGTCCTCGGGCCGCACAATGCCCGAGACGGTGAGCTCGCGAAGCTCGTTGTTGGTCTTCATCTCCTGGCTGCCCTGGATGATCAGGTTGCCGTTCGGCAGCACGCCGGTGACCACCGCCGCGACCGTGAGCTGGATCTGCTCCTGGCGGTTCACCGAGCCGCCGCCGTTCGAGGAGGTTGAGCCCGACTGGTCGATGGCGTTCGCCGGATCGAAGCCCTTGGGCATGATCTTGGCCAGGGCCGTCTCCAGGCCCAGCACGTGGGAGATCTGGCCCTTGGTGGCGTTCTGGCGCCCGGACGTGGAGTTATTCGATAGCTTGGCATTGTCGTTAATATTGATCAATACAGTCAATATATCGCCGGGCTTCGACGCGCGCTGGTCGATGAAGAAGGCCCGGGCGCCCGGGCGCCAGAGGGAATTGGCCGTGGAGGCGGCCGGAGGCGTCGCGGGCTTGACGCTGGAGGCGATCACCGCCGGCGAGGCTTGCATCGAGGCCGCCAGGGGCTGGGCGTGCATGTTGGTGAGCTTTGGCCCGCTCACGGCGTCCTTGACGGTGCCGCAGGCTCCCAGGGCCAGACCCATGCCGGCGAAGGCGATGATGACGGACGTACGCATGCGCGTTTCCTCAATTCAGGGATGCAAACAGTCGGGGATTTGACGCGGCGGCGGCCTTGAGACGCTCGGCCTCCGGGCCGACGACGGCCTGGTCGGGGCCGGAGGCCACGGCCTGGATCACCTTCTTGGACGCCGGGTTCAGGATGTCGACGACCTCGCCGATGGCCGCGCCCGACAGGGCCTTGCCCTGCAGCACCAGCTTGATCCCGTCGGCGGCGAAGGCGACCGTGACCATCTCGTCCTTCTTGATCACCTTGGGAGCGGAGAGGTCTCCCTGCGAGACCGCGGTCCCGGCGCGCAGCGGCCGGCGCGCGGCCTTGCCGATCACGGAGCGGGCGTCGCGGGGCGCGTCGATCGGCGAGCCGAAGCCCGACGGCGGCGCCCAGACGATGTCCTCGGCCTCGACGATCTCGCCGGCGGAAAAGTCCCGGGCGTAGGTCAGGACCTCCTCGGTGCGCGCGCGAGGGCCCTGGCGGACGGGCGCGGAGGTCACGCGGGCGACCAGCCGGCCCATGCCGCGGGCGTTGTCCCATTCCAGTCCGTGGGCGGCGGCGATGGCCTGGACCTGGCGCGCCTCCATGATCAGCGAACCGCCGGGCTGGCCGCCGGAGGCGACGACCACGCCGGCCTCGGCGCCCGCGTCGTCGAAGATGTCGCCCAGGGTCAGGCGTCCGTTCGGCGCGGCGATGTCCGACCTGAGGTCCACCGGCGTGGCCCGCGCGGGGGTGGGGCCCGCGATCAGGGCGAGGGCGGCCAGGGCCGAGGCCAGAACGGCGAAGACGGCGGGGCGCAACGTCCGACTCATGGGATCACGACTTCATCTGGTTGGTGGTCGCCAGCATCTGGTCGGCGGTGGAGACGACCTTGGAGTTCATCTCGTAGGCGCGCTGGGCGGTGATCAGGGCGGTGATCTCGGTCACCGCATCGACGT
>CAZTMF010000667.1:0-1899 GCA_964614675.1 uncultured Caulobacteraceae bacterium
GGCCAGCGCCGGGTCGGCGCCGTCCGGGAAGAGGTGCGGCTTCTCCAGGTTGTTGAAGACGTAGGCGACCTCGGTGGCGTGGGTCGGTCCGCTGTTGGGCTTGCCTTCCGGATAGGGCGGATTGTGGCTGAACTGATAGAGCCAGGCGTGCTTGCCGATCTTCGCCTGGCTGGTGGCGAACAGCCGTTGCAGGAAGGCCATGTTGTCGGTGAAGGGCTTGCCGGAGTCGGCCTTGGCCTCCTCGTCCGTGGCCCCGGGATAGGCCGCGAGGCCCAGCGCGGCCGCCGAGCCCCAGCGCTGCTCGGCGCCCGACTTCCAGGTGGCCGCGGTGATCGCCGGACCCCGGCCGCCGAAGCCGCCGCCGAACCCGCCTTCGTTGCCGTTGTTTCCGGTCAGGACATCGACCTTGTTCTGCCGTCCTTCGGCGAAGGTCTTGGTCAGATCCTCCGGGATGATCCAGCCGTCGATGATCATGTTCGCCCGGCCGAGCTTGGTCAGGGCGTCGTCGCCCGACATGGCGCGCATCTCCTTCAGGGAGTGCAGGCCGAGCTTGTCAGCGGCGGCGACGGTGGCCTTCTCGGCGGAGTCCAGCGTCTGCATCTTGGCGACGCTCAGGCCCGACCACGCGCCAGACTCTGAAACGGCGCGCTGAAACAGGCCCTTGGCCTCCGGCGAGCCGACCAGGGCGGCGACCATGCAGGCCCCCGCCGACTGGCCCATGATGGTCACCCGGCTCGGATCGCCGCCGAACTGGGCGATGTTGGCCTTGATCCACTTCAGGACTGCGATCGAGTCCATCAGCGCGTAGTTGCCCGAGGCGTTGTGCCCGGACTCGGCGGACAGCTCCGGATGGGAGAGGAAACCGAGGGTCCCCAGCCGATAGTTGAGGGTGACGACCACCGCGCCCTTCTTGGCGAGGTTATTGCCGTCGTAGGCGATGGTGGAGCCGCCGCCTTCGGTGTAGGCGCCGCCGTAGATCCACACCATCACCGGCCGCTTCTCGCCGGCCTTCTTCGCTCCCGACCAGACGTTCAGATAGAGACAGTCCTCCGACATCGCTGGGGAGTCGGGCTCGTCGACGGTGATGTTGGGGCGGCCCTTGCCATGGGGCTGCAGGCAGACATTGCCGAACTTGTTGGCCGCGCGGACACCCTTCCAGGCCTTGATCGGCTGCGGCGCCTTCCAGCGCAGGTCGCCCACGGGCGCCTTGGCGAAGGGAACGCCCTTCCAGACCTCGATGCCGGGCGAACGGGCTTGTACGCCCTTGAGCAGGCCTTCGTTGGTCTTGACCGGACCGGTCAGGGCGGCGTGGGCCATCGGGGCCGCCGCAAGGGCCGCGCCGGCCAGGGCGGCCGACAGGGACTTGGCTCTGGACGTCATGATGCTGGCTTCCGGGTTTCCTGGGCGCTTTTCGCGCGATTGATTGGCGTCTCTCACGGGCGGCGCGGGCCGGTCACTTGGCCTTGGGTTTGGCCGCGGCCTTGCCTCTGTGGCCAGCTTTGTGGGTGGCCGCTTCCGGCAGGGCGAAGGCCATGTACTGGCTCGGACCCGGCTTGGAGAGGCCGAGGTTGTTGGAGAACTCGCCATTCCCACCCACCGGGAAGACGATGTACTGTCGCCCCTTCACCGCGTAGACGGCCGGCACGCCTTCCTGGGCGGCGGGGAGGTCGTATTCCCACAGCACCTTGCCGGTGGCCGCGTCGCGGGCGCGGACCTTGCGGTCCGAGGAGGTGCCGTTGAACACCAGGCCGCCGGCGGTGGCGATGGTGCCGCCGCGCGGAACGTGGCTGCCGGTGTCCTTGATGCCCTTCTCGGCCAGCGGCGTGACCTCGCCATCCGGGACCTGCCAGATGATCTTGCCGCTATCCATGTCGTAGGCGGTGATCGTCGACCAGGGCG
>CAZTMF010000668.1:0-1888 GCA_964614675.1 uncultured Caulobacteraceae bacterium
CACCCGCCTGATCCAGAAGGGCTACGACAAGCCGCCCTACTACATCAACCTAGTCCTGGGCGGCGAAAAGGGCTTCCAGGGGGCCATGCCCTATTCCATGGAGATACTTTCCTTCATGGTGAAGTGTCTGCCGCCGCAGTCGATCTGGTGCGTGTCAGGAATCGGCCCGGCCCAGCTGCCCGCCACGACCCAGGCGATTCTGATGGGCGGCCATGTGCGCGTGGGCCTGGAGGACAACCACTATTACGGGGCCGGCCAGAAGACCGACAACCTGACCCTGGTCGAGCGCCAGGTGCGGATCCTGCGGGAGCTCGGCCACGAGCCCATGTCGGCGGGCGAGGCCCGGGACGTCCTGGGCCTGGCGCCGGTGCGGCTGAACTAGTCCATGGGCCCCTTTGGATGGGCGCTCAGCCTCGCCGGGGTCGTCATCCTGGCGACGTCACTTTTCTTGCTGCAGCGCGACTGGTTCGAGGTCGCCCGGGAGCGGAAGCCCAGGCTCTCGCCCAACATTCGCCGCCTCCTGATCGCGGGAATTGTCCTGGGCGCGGCGCTCTTCGCCGTCGCCATGATCGTCGGCCCTGGGCGATAGATGGGCGCCGCCGGACGGGTGGACGGACAGCCCCGAGCCCGGGCAGTCTGTTTTCCGATAGGACCCAGGGGGAAGATCGTGGCCGTAGATCCGCAACTGCAAGCGATGCTGGACGCCATGCGGGCGGTCGGCTGGCCCAAGCTGGGCTCCCTGCCGGCCGCCGAGCTCAGGGCCATGCCGCGGCCCACGCCGCCGATCGCCACCCAGGTCCGGTCGGTCACCGACGGCGCCTTGCCCGGACCCGCTGGCGACATTCCGATCCGGGTCTATCGGCCGGTCGAACGGCCAGGCGGGGTGATCGTCTATTACCACGGCGGCGGATGGACCATTGGCGACCGGGACACAGTGGACGCCGCCCTTCGACTTGTCGCCAACCAGACCGGCTGCACGGTGGTCTCGGTCGAATACCGGCTTGCGCCCGAGCACCCGTTCCCGGCCGCGGTCGATGACGCCATGGCGGCGGCCCAGTGGGTGGCGGCCAATCTCGGCGAGTTCGCTGCGCCGGGCGCGCCCTTGATGGTGATGGGCGACAGCGCCGGGGGCAATCTGTCGGCGGTGGTCTGCCTGCTGGCGCGCGATGCGGGCGGGCCGAAGATCGACCTGCAGGTCCTGGTCTATCCCGCCACCGAAGGGGACGTGGACGCCCCCGCGATGCACGCCTTCGAGCCGCCATTCCTGGACCGGCAGGACGTCATCTGGTTCTACGACCAGTATGCGCCGCCCGAACAGCGTCGCGACCCGCGCCTCGCCCCGGCCCGGGCGGCGAGCCACGCAGGCCTGCCGCCGGCGATCGTCCTCACCGCCGAATACGACCTGCTCACCGCCGAGGGCGAGAACTATGCGCGCCTGCTGGAGCAAGCCGGCGTGGCGGTGAGCCGCCTGCACTACCCCGGCGCCATCCACGGCTTCTTCACCATGGGCGCCCAGTTCGATATCGGCCGCCGCGCCATCGACGACGTCAGCCGTGCCATCGTCCTGCACATCGCAGGGGACTGAGACCGGACCCC
This sequence comes from uncultured Caulobacteraceae bacterium, assembly GCA_964614675.1. Classification (GTDB taxonomy): domain Bacteria; phylum Pseudomonadota; class Alphaproteobacteria; order Caulobacterales; family Caulobacteraceae; genus JANWHQ01. The sequence goes on from CAZTMF010000668.1 coordinate 1,597, forward strand.
GCCGATCAGTTCGGCAGGCCGAGGTCCTTGCGGGCTTCGCCGGGGCTGGCGACTCGGGAGCCCAGGCGTTCGATCAGCTCGGCGGCCTGGACCACCATGGCGGCGTTGGTCAGGGCCTGGCGGCCCTTGCCGAGATAGGTGGAGTCCTCGAAGCCGGTGCGGACATTGCCGCCGAGGATGATCGACTGGGCGGCCATCGGCCAGGTGTGGCGGCTGATGCCAAAGCCCTGCCAGACTGCGCCGGGCGGCAGGTTGTTGCGGCAATAGATCATCGCCTCGGGCGTGGCGTGCA
>CAZTMF010000669.1:0-1885 GCA_964614675.1 uncultured Caulobacteraceae bacterium
CGGTCGAGGCCGAGGGCTGGCGTCCGCTCCGCATCGACGATCCGCTGAAGGAGCCCTGGCAGGGCACGCCCGAAATCTGGGACGCGGCGCTTGCAACCCTCGGCTACAGCTTCGAGCGACGCCCCGGCTGGGGGGAATTGGAGAAGGTTGGCTAGGACCGCCTCATGCCGTCAGTTCCCCTCTGCGAAATCCCTGGTCACGTTCGGAGCGCTGTCCTTGGCGGCCTGGACGACCTCCTCAGAGAAGTCGGCCATGTCCTGGATCTGGCGGACCTCGACGATGTCGCCGTCGTCGGCCGGGATGCGGCGGGCCCATTCCAGGGCCTCCTCCTTGGAAGCGGCCTTGATGATCCAGTAGCCGCCGACCACTTCCTTGGACTCGGCGAAGGGGCCGTCGGTGACCACCGGCTTGCCACCCTTGTAGCTCACCCGGGCGCCCTTGGAGAGCGGATGCAGGCCGTCAAGTGCGATCAGGGCGCCGGCCGCATGCAGATCCTCGTTCAGCTTCATCATCCGGGCGACCTTTTCCGGATCCATCGTCTGGATGACCTTTTCCGGATCCGGGGCGCCGGGCTGGTACACCGCCGGGATCATCAGCATGAGAAAGCGCATCACAGTGCTCCTTGCGTTGGGGCGAAGCCGGATGGCCGTCGCTCGGCCCAAGGACGCCGCACCCTCGCCCTGCCCCGACATCCGGTCGAATCTTTTTCTGAGCTGTCGGGACCGGCCTAGGCTCTCCGTCCTAGGGACGCGGCCGGGCAAGCGGCCTTGAGAGGAGACGCACCATGAGGTTCGTGAGCATCTTTCAGTCGGCCAAACCCCCATCCGGCCCGCCGAGCCAGGAGGAGATGGCCGCCATGGGCGCCCTGGTCGAGAAGTACATGAAGAGCGGCAAGCTGGTGATCACCGAGCCCCTCGCCGCGCCCGAGGCCGGCGCCCGGATCGAGCGCTCGAACGGCCAGGTCACGGTCGGCGCGCTGCCAGGACCGGCCGGCGGCTACGCCATCCTGCAGGCTGACACCCGTGAGGAATGCATCGCGCTCTGCAAGGAGTTCCTCGATGTCGCCGGCGACGGCGTCTGCGAATTCCGCCAGATCATCGATATGGGATGATCCCAGCCCGCTGAGAAAGGGAGCCCTCCCGATGCTCTACGCCATCCTTTGCTACAACGATGAGGACGCGGTCTTCTCCTGGTCCAAGGCCGAGGACGACGCGGTCATGGCCAAGCTGGACGCGGTCCACCAGAAGCTCGCTTCCAAGGGCAAGCTCGGCCCCGCCGCGCGGCTGATGCCGACCACGGCGGCCACCACCCTGCGCAAGGACCGCGAGCCGGCCTTGGTCGTCGACGGCCCCTTCGCCGAGACCAAGGAACAGCTGCTCGGCTTCTACGTCGTCGATTTCGACAACCTCGAAGAGGCGATCGCCTATACGCGCGAGCTCGGCCAAGCCAATCCCGGCGGCGCCTATGAGCTCAGGCCCCTGCGCCTGTTCCTGAAGGGGGCGGACGTCTCCGATCGCGAGTTGGCGACCGAGGAGGCGGGGTGACCGACCTCGCCTGGATCGATGCGGCGCTGACCTCGGCGCGTCCCCAGGCCGTCGGGGCGCTGCTCCGCTACTTCCGTGACCTCGAGACCGCCGAGGAGGCCTTTCAGGAGGCATGCCTGCGCGCCCTGAAGACCTGGCCGGAGAAGGGTCCGCCGCGCGATCCGGCCGCTTGGCTGATCTTCGTGGGCCGCAATGTCGCCATCGACCAGGTGCGCAAGTCCAGCCGCCACGACGCCCTGCCGGAGGAGGATAAGCTCTCCGACCTCGACGACGTCGAGGCGCCCATGGCCGAGCGGCTCGACGGCGCCCACTACCGCGACGACATATTGCGCCTGCTGTTC
>CAZTMF010000670.1:0-1868 GCA_964614675.1 uncultured Caulobacteraceae bacterium
CTTCCTGGAGGTCCACAAGGCTGACGGGACGGTGCTCTACTACCATGGCTAGGCGCGCGGAGGTGTTCGCGGCGGCCGCCGCCGTCTGCATGACCCTGGCGCTCGCCGGACCGGACGTCGCATCGGCAAAGATCGCGTCCGCCACGGCCAAGGCCGATCCGCACGACATCGCCGGGCTCTGGATGAACGAGAACACGCTCGACGAACGGCTGAAGCGCGAGGGTCGCCACCGGTTGGACCCTGGCGAGGCGGACGGGGTGACGCGCGTGCAACCGGCTCTCACGCCGGCTTATCAGGCGATCTACGCCAGACTGCGGGCGCAGGCGGCGCAAGGCGCTGCGAGTTGTCGATGGGTCGGGTTGCCCGGGATCATGGGCTACCCCTATCCGTTCGAGATCCTGTCCACGCCGGGGCGGATCACCATGATCTTCGAGGCGGACAGCCAGGTCAGGCGCATCTGGCTGGACCGCCGCCGGCATTTGGATCCCGACGACCTCGACCCGAGCTACTACGGCGACTCGATCGGGCGTTGGGACGGAGACACGCTGGTTGTCGACACAGTGGGCTTCAACACCCAGACGACGGTGAGCGGAGCTCCGCATAGCGAGCAGATGCACATCGTCGAGCGCATCCGGCGTCGGGACGCCAAGACGCTTGAGGATCAGGTTACCATCACCGACTCCGAGGCTTTCACCGGACCGGTGACGCAAACCTTCGTCTACGGTCGGCGGCCGGGCTGGCGCATCCACGAGTACTCCTGCAATGAGAACAACCGCGACTTCCCGGACGCCTCGGGGAACCGGTCGGGCGGAGCGGTGGATCCCGGAGCGGCGAAGTAACCCTTACGAGCCCGCCCGCGCCGGGATCAGGGGAAGGGTCAGGCGCGAGGCGTGACCGCCGCCCCAGAGCACGTTCACCTCCGGCGCTTCGGCCGCGGTGGGCTGAGGATCGGCGAAGGTCAGCCTGAGGCGGATCCGATGCCCGGCCTTGAAGATGTAGGACATGGGCAACAGGTCGAACTCGAGGTCCGTCGGTTCATCCGCCGCGAGGGTGCGCGCGTCCGCCTTCAGGAAGCTGTGCCAGGGGAGGCCCATGGCGTCATAGGGCGCCTTGGCGAGGGCGCGGCCGGAGGCGCGCAGACGCCCCAGCATCTGGTAGGTCCGGGCGGTTCCGTCGGGAGCGACGTCCTCGATGAGCGCCAGCGCGTCGACGTCCTTGGCCTTGGTGGCGATCCAAAGGTGCATCACCGGATCGCCGGTGATCTCCTGATCGGCGGCCAGGGGGGCGGTTTCGAACGACAGGCCGCCGCTCTGGCCCGAAATGTGGATCGCGGTCGCGGGCGCGCGCGGGCTCATCCCCGTCGCAGCCCTGCCGTCGGCTGAAGGCCGGCCGGATTCCAGCGAGCCCGACGCCAGGTAGAAGTCGGTCGGCCTTTGGTCGGGCAGGGGCCAGGCGGCCGCCGTCCGCCAGGCGGTCTCCTTAGGGGCGTTGTAGGTGAAATAGGTCACCCGCGGCTCGCTCATCACGCCGTTGCTCACGCCCTTCAGCCAGTAGTCGAAGAAGCGCCTTTCCTCGGTGACGATGGAGAAGCCGGTGTCCTCCTCCGTCTTCGCCCATCCGCAGTGCGTTTGGGGGCCGACCAGCAGCTTGGCGCGGTCCTTCGGAAGGTTGTTGAAGATGTAGAAGGCGCCGGGCTTGGTGCCGGCCTCGTCCCAGTTGGCCACCGCATAGACGCCAAAGCCGGAATCCTTCAGCGCGCCCAGATAGGTGCTGGGGCTCGAATAGGTCCACCAGGGCTTCTGCATCGCGTCCGACCAGCTGTCGCGGAACGGCAGGGCGCCGGGGGACTCGATGTTGTCCTTGTGCTC
>CAZTMF010000671.1:0-1863 GCA_964614675.1 uncultured Caulobacteraceae bacterium
CGATCTTGAACAGGGCGATGTCGCCGGTGCGCGCCACGTGGGTGCCGCCGCAGAGTTCGATCGAATAGGCGCCCTCGGCGTCGAGTCCCCGGCCCAGGGCCAAGACGCGGACCTCGTCGCCGTACTTCTCGCCGAACAGGGCCATGGCGCCCTCCGCCATGGCCTCCTGAGGTGCCATCAGCCGCGTGTCGGCCGGCGCGTTCTGGCGGACCACGGCGTTCACCTCCACCTCGATGCGGTCGATCTGCTCGGCCGTGAGCGGGCCGCCATGGGAGAAGTCGAAGCGGATGCGATCGCCGTCGACCATCTGGCCCTTCTGGGTGACGTGCGGACCCAGCACATTGCGCAGGGCCGCGTGCAGAAGGTGGGTGGCCGAGTGGTTGGCGCGGGTGCGCTGGCGCCGTTCGGCGTCCACCGACAGGGTCGCGCGCTCGCCCTGGACGAGGCGCCCCTCGGTGATCTTGACGAGATGGGCGTGCAGGTCGCCGGCGCGCTTGTGGGCGTCCAACACCCGGCCGCGGCCGCCAGCCCATTCGATATGGCCCTGGTCGCCCGCCTGGCCGCCGCTCTCGGCGTAAAAGGGCGTGCGGTCCAGCAGCACCTCGACCTGGTCGCCCGCCTCGGCCGCCTCGACCTGCTCGCCGCCCTTGACCATGGCCAGGACCTCGCCGGACCCGTCGGTGTGCTCGTAGCCGGTGAATTCGGTGGCCCCGAGCCGGTCGCGCAGCGTCAGCCAGACCGCGCCCTGCGCCTTCTCGCCCGAGGCGAACCCGGCCTCGCGGGCCCGCGCTCGCTGCTCGGCCATGGCCGCGTCGAAGCCCTCGGTGTCGACCGTGAACCCCTTGGCGCGGACCGCGTCCTGGGTGAGGTCGAGGGGGAAGCCATAGGTGTCGTAGAGCTTGAAGGCGACGTCGCCGGGCAGGACCCCGCCCGCGCCAAGCTTTCCGGTCGCCTCCTCCAGGATGGAGTTGCCGCGTCCCACGGTGCGCTGGAAGCGCTCCTCTTCTTCCAGGAGGGTGGCCTCGATCATCGGCCGCGCGCGGACCAGCTCGGGATAGGCCGCGCCCATCTCGGCGATCAGGGTGGGGGCGAGGCGGTGCATCAAAGGATCGGTGCAGCCCAGGATGTGCGCATGGCGCATGGCCCGGCGCATGATCCGGCGCAGCACATAGCCGCGTCCCTCGTTGGAGGGAGACACCCCGTCGGCCAGCAGGAAGCACGACGAGCGGAGATGATCGGCGATCACCTGGTGGGAGAACCTCGCCTCGCCCTCGGCCTTGACGCCGGCGGCCGCCTCGCTGGCGGCGATGAGGGTGCGGAAGAGGTCGGTCTCGTAGACGCTATGCACGCCCTGGAGCACGGTGGAGATGCGTTCCAGGCCCATGCCGGTGTCGATGGAGGGCTTGGGCAGGGGGATGCGTCCGCCGTCCTGGCTCTGGTCGAACTGCATGAAGACCAGGTTCCAGATCTCCACGAAGCGGTCGCCGTCCTCCTCGGGAGAGCCGGGTGGGCCGCCGGGGACCTCGGGGCCGTGATCGTAGAAGATCTCGGAGCACGGCCCGCAAGGGCCGGTGTCTCCCATGGACCAGAAGTTGTCGGTGGTTCCGATCCGGACGATGCGCTCGTCCGGCAGGCCGGCGATCTTGCGCCAGAAGCCGGCGGCTTCCTCGTCCTCGGCGTAGACGGTGACGGTCAGGCGGTCCTTCGGAAGGCCGAAGTCGCGGGTGACCAGGGTCCAGGCGAGCTCGATCGCCCGTTCCTTGAAATAGTCGCCGAATGAGAAGTTCCCCAGCATCTCGAAGAAGGTGAGGTGGCGGGCGGTGTAGCCGACGTTGTCCAGGTCGTTGTGCTTGCCGCCGGCGC
>CAZTMF010000672.1:0-1862 GCA_964614675.1 uncultured Caulobacteraceae bacterium
GGTGGTGTTCCCGTCCGACCGCGTGCGCGACGGCGTCGCGGTCAAGGCGCGGGCCTCGCCCTGACGCGTGGCGCTTGATCCGAACCCCGCCCAGGCGCCACTGTCGCTGCGCTTCGGGGGGAGGCGGATGACGACATTCACGCTCAGGGTAGACGGACGGCCCCATACGGTGGAGGCGGCGCCCGACGAGCCCCTGCTCTATGTGCTGGCCGGCCAGCTCGGGCTGAAGGGCCCGAGGTTCGGCTGCGGCCTGGCGCAATGCGGGTCGTGCTCGGTGCTGGTCGATGGTGTCGAGGTGCGCTCGTGCGTGACCCCGGCCGCCGCGGTGCAGAGCAAGGAGATCGTCACGCTTGAGGGGCTCGCGAAGTGGCACGGCGATTCTGTGGAGCTGCATCCCGTGCAGAAAGCCATGGACAATGCCCAGGCCGCCCAGTGCGGCTACTGCTACAACGGCATGGTCATCAAGGCGGTCGAGCTGCTCTCGAAGGTCAAGAATCCCTCGGACGAGCAAATCCGCGCGTCGATGAACGGCCACATCTGCCGCTGCGGCACATATCCGAGGATCATCACTGCCATCCGCAGGGCGGCCGAAGCCATGGCGGCGGAGGCCTCATGAGCGGCCCTGAGATTCATCTACCCCGGCGCGAACTGCTGAAAGGTGGCGCGCTCGTTGTCGGCTTCGCCCTCGCGGGACCGGCCCTGGCCCAGGCCCCGCCTGGCACGGCGCCGCCGCCGGCCACGCCCGATCCCACCCAGGTCGACACCTGGCTGGCCATCCACAAGGACAACACCGCAACCCTCTACCTGGGCTTCGTCGAGCTCGGCCAGGGCACAACGACCGCCTTGCCACAGGTCGCCGCTGAGGAGTTGGATATCGATCTACACATGGTCCGCGTCGCCCGGGCCGAAACCAACGTCACGCCCAACCAGGGCGGCACCTATTCCAGCGCCTCCATCGCCAGGGGCTCGCCCCAGGTGCGCGCGGCCGCCGCGGAAGCGCGACAGGCGCTGCTCGCCATGGCCGCCGCGCGTCTGAAGACGGCCCCGGACCAACTCCAGGTCTCGCGTGGTTGGGTGTTCGTCCAAGGCGATCCAGCGCGGGCGCCCGTCAGCTATGGCCAGCTGATTGGCGACAAGCGCTTCGACCTCAAGGTTACTGGAAAGGCGCCCGTGAAGCGGCCCGACCAGTACCAGCTCGTCGGTCAACCAATTCCCCGCCAGGACATGGCTGACAAGTTGGTGGGCCGCTACACGTACATCCAGCACGAGAAGCTGGAGGGGATGCTGCATGCCCGCGTCGTGCGCCCCCGCGGCCAGCCGGCCTATGGCGCCGGCGCCAAGGTCGTCAGCATCGACGAGAGCTCGATCGCGTCGATCCCGGGCGCGCGCGTGCTCCGCCGCGGCGACTTCATCGCGGTGGCGGCCGAGCGGGAATGGGACGCGGTCAAGGCGGCGCGCCAGCTCAAGGTAACCTGGGACGCCACGGCGACCCTGCCGCCCCAGGCCCAGCTCTACGACCGCATGCGCTCCGGCCCGACCACCGACACGGTGGTGCTGAACAAGGGCGACGCGGCGGCGGCCTTCACCGGCGCGGCCCAGAGCGTCGCCATGACCTGCCGCGGCCCCTACCAGTCCCACGCGACCTTCGCGCCGGGCTGCGCGCTCGCTGACGTCCGCAAGGATTCGGCGCTGGTGATCTGCACCAGCCAGGACATCTACAACCTGCGCCGCGAGCTGGCGGCCATCCTCGGCCTGGCCGAACCGAAGATCCGGGTGCAGTTCCGCGACGGCTCGGGCACCTACGGCCACAGCTGCTACGACGACGTGGCGCAGGCGGCGGCGATCGCCTCCCAGCTCGCCGG
>CAZTMF010000673.1:0-1861 GCA_964614675.1 uncultured Caulobacteraceae bacterium
GGCGCGCACCCTGGTGGCCGACAACGAGGCCTACGCCCAGTCCAAATACGTCCCGGTGCGGCGCATGACGCTGTTCCTGGAACAGACCCTGCTCGCCAATCTCAGGTGGGTGGTGTTCGAGCCCAACGACGAGCCGCTGTGGATCGCGATCCGCACCTCGATCGAGAACTTCCTGCTCTCGCTGTTCAATCAGGGCGCGCTGCAGGGGTCGAAGCCCAGCGAGGCCTTCCAGGTGAAGTGCGACAGCAGCACCACCACGCCGGATGACCAGCAGAACGGCATCGTCAACATCGTGGTCGCCTTCGCGCCGCTGAAGCCGGCCGAATTCGTCGTCATCAAGATCGCCCAACTGGCAGGCCAGTCGGCGAGCTGAACAGGAGGTCCCGGTGCCGACTTTCACCGTGAACGTGAACCGGTTCGATCCGTACAAGACCTATCGCTTCCTCGTCTATTTCGGGACCTCCACCGCGCCGGTGGCCGCGGTCTCGAAGGTGGGCGGGCTGAAGCGCAGCTCGGACGTGATCGAATACAAGCAGGGCGGGGACGCCATCATCCGCAAGGGGCTGGGGCGCACCAAGTACGACCCCATCACCCTCGAGCGCGGCCTGACCCACGACCTCGACTTCGCCAGCTGGGCCAATACCGCCCAGGTGCTGGACAAGGGCTCGCCCTCCTCGTCGCTGAAGAACCTGCGCAAGGAGATCCGCATCGACCTGCTGAACGAGGCCGGCCAGCCGGTCTACCGGTTCAACGTCCATCGCTGCTGGGTCTCCGAATATCAGGCCCTGCCCGACCTCGACGCCGGAGGCTCGGCGATCGCGCTCGAGCACATCAAGCTCGAGAACGAGGGCTGGGAGTGGGATCCGTCGCTGACGGAGCCCACCGAGATCTGAGCGCCCCCATGTCCGGACAGGCGCTCATAATCCTGCCCGTCGAAGGCCGAGAGGTAAGGCTGAAGGCGGTGGATGGCGCCAGCGAGATGCTGATCGCCGAAGCCCGCGGCGAGCCCGCGCGCCTGGCGCTCGACCTCCTGGAGCGCGTGGCCGAGCCGGCCGATGACGGGCCCGCCGACTGGGGCGGGCTGACCGTCACGGACTTCGAGGCCCTGGTGCTGGGCCTACGTCTGGACCTTTTCGGCGCCCAGGTGCGCAGCGACTTCCAATGCCCCGAGCCGGGTTGCGACGAGCGGATCGAGATGGAGTTCTCGCTGCTCGATTACCTGGGAGCGGTGCGCCCGCGCCGCCCGAAAGGCGTCGAGCCGGCGGCGGACCGTCCCGGCTGGTGGCGGCTGGGAGAGCTCGAGTTCCGCCTGCCGTCGGCGCGGGACCAGCTGCTCGCCCAGGCGAGCGCGGACGGGGCTGGCCGGCTGGCGGAGCTTTGCCTCGGCCCTGGACCGGTCACGCCGGCGGCGCGCGCGAAGGTCGAGCGGGCCATGGCGGCGATGGCCCCCGAAGTGTCGGGCCCCGTCGAGGGGAGCTGCCCGGGCTGCGGCGCCGGGCTCAGGGCCATGTTCCACGCGCCGAGCTTCGTGATCGGGGAGATGCGCCGCGCCTTCGGGCTCCTGGGCGAGGAGATCGACCTGATCGCCTCGTCCTACCACTGGTCGGAGGCCGAGATCCTGGCCATGCCGAGGTCCAGGCGGCAGGCCTATGCCGAGCGGATCCGGCTGCGGCGGATGGCGGCCTGACCATGGCGCGGGAGCCTTCATTCCTGCAGCGTCTGGCGAGCCCGCCGGGAAGCGCGGGCCTGGTGCTGCAGCCCAGCACTCGGCCGCTCCTGCCGCCCGGGGAGGAACGGCCCGCCACGGCGACCGCACAGGCGGCGCGCATCGATCCGTCACGCGCGGACGCCCCACCGGCTC
>CAZTMF010000674.1:0-1856 GCA_964614675.1 uncultured Caulobacteraceae bacterium
GAGCGGAGGATTCATAACCCTCAGGTCGGCGGTTCGATCCCGCCCCCAGCCACCACTCGCCTTCATGCGGCCCGCGCGAGGGCTTCCGTGGACGGCGCTTCAGACAGGCCCATGGCGCGCCGGTAGGTCGCCACCAACTCAGGCGCCACCGTCCGGCAATCGTAACGCAGCGCCTCGGCGCGTCCCCAGGCGCCCAGGCGGGCGCGGAGCTCGCCGTCCAGCACCAGCCGCCGCAGCCGGTCGGCGAAGCCCTGGGAATCGCCGGGAGGAGCCAGCAGTTCGTCCGAATGGGCCTGGAGCAGGGTCCGGTAGCCGCGGTTCGCGGCGGCCACCACCGGCTTGCCCGCCGCCATGGCCTCGGCGATGACGATCCCGAAGCTCTCGCCATAGAGCGAGGGCGCGCAGACGATGTCGCAGGCGCCGTAGAGGGCCGTGGCCTGGCGGTCGTCGAATCCGCCGAGGAAGCGGACATCCGGCAGAGCGTGTTGCTCGACATAGCGGCGAAGGGCCGGTTCCTCCGACCCGGCGCCGGCGATGGTGAGGGTCACCGGCAGGCCCTCGTCGCAGAGCCGTTGGTACGCCTCGAGCAGCACGCGCACCCCCTTGCGGGGCTCCAGCCGGCCGACGAACAGCAGGGACACCCTCGCCCGCCCGTCCACCGAGCCGGCGGCGGCGAAGCGTCTGAGGTCGGTGCATGGCGGCGTGATTTCGATGGGCTGGGTTCTGGGCGCCCAGAGATGCGACCTCGGCGCCTCCGACACGGCGATGGCCACGTCCACGTGCGGCAGCAGAAGGCGGCTGAGGCCGCGCAGGATGGTCTTGCTGATGGCGCCGCCGACCGTGTCCGGCGGCGTGTCATGGAAGGTCACCACCTTGGCGCCTGGACCACAGGCGAAGGCCTGGATCGACAGGACCGGGGCCCAGGGCGTGTGGACATGGACCACGTCGAAACCGCCGCGCCGCATGGCGGCCTTCAGCCGCGCGTGCTGATAACCCCAAGCGATGCTGGCCTCGAAGCGCGTGCCCGACAGGGAGATGGCGCGCGCCGAACCGATGTGCAGCACGGTCACATTGGGCCCCAGTCTCACCCAGGCCGGCCCCTGCCGGGCCTTCGGAGCCAGGATGGTGACCACATGGCCAAGCTCGCCCAACGCGGCGGCCGTGTCGCGGACATGCGTCTGCACCCCGCCAGGTCGGTCCAGGTCATACGGACAGACCTGGGCGATCTTCAGTCTTCGACCTTGCACGAAATCTCCCGACCCGACTCAGTGATGAGACGGCCGCCCCGCCGTTTGATCGCAGACGGTCAGCGTCCGGACAATAGCGTTTCAGAGATGAAATGTTCTTTGGCTCGCGACGGCGCTTTTCGCGCCATCGCCTTTGCGCGAGCGTGGAATCCTTCTTCGCCGCGCGGCGTTCAGGAGGCAGAGGAGACCGTCATGGCCGAGCCCGGGCAGCGCTACGTCGTCCACCTGCGGCCCGAAGGCGGCCGACGCCTTGTGAGCGGGACGAGCTTCGAGGATGCGGCCGTGGCCTACCTGGAGGCCTGCCACCCCCCTGCCGACGACGAGGGGGAAATCCGCCTGATCGTGCGCGACGAGGCGTCAGGCTGCGAACAATGCTTCCGGGTCGAGCTGGCCACCGGCCGCACCGAGCCCTGCGACTAAAGCCCGGTTCCCGATCAGGCGCCGGGCTTGGCCGGGTCGATGTGGCTTTCGATGAAGGCGGCGATCTCGGTCAGGGCCGCCTGCTCGTCGCTCGGGGTCCAGTCGGTGTGGCCCTCGTGCGGATAGACCACCAGGCGCACGTCCTTGCCGGCCTTGCTGAGCGCCGCCTGCATCATCCTCGACTGGGCC
>CAZTMF010000675.1:0-1855 GCA_964614675.1 uncultured Caulobacteraceae bacterium
GTTTCAGGTTGTCCCGAGCCAACGCTTCCGCAGGCCCTTCACCTTGCCGCCGTTGGTGGTCCAGGTGACGAAGCCTACGTCGCCCTTCTGCCAGATCTGCACCACGTCGATCTTCAGGGGCGTCTTGGCCTTGGGGCCCAGAAGGCCGTTCAGCAGGTCGGCGATGACCTTGCGGCCCGAGACCACGGTTCCCGGCTGCAGCACGACGGCGTTCTCGGCATAGTCGCCGGCCATGGACTTGTAGTCGCCCTTGGCGCCGAACGCCTCGTGGCGCTTTACGATCTCGGCGGGACTGAGCGGTTTGGCCAGGGCGGGGCCAGAGGTCAGGAGGATCGCGGCGGCGAGCGGCGCGAGGATCAGCTTCATGGTTGGTTCTTCCCTGTCTTTTCTCGGGGCGCCGTCGCGATCACTGGGCCGCGGCGGGAGGGGCGCCGCCGCTCATGAACACCGCCTGGGCCAGGATCTTGTTGTCCTTGATCACGAAGACCTCGGTGGCGTGCATCGGCCCGGCTTCCCACTGGATGAAGCCGACATTGCCCTGCGACCAGATCTTGTCGACCTTCATGCCGCCCATGCCGCCACCGCCGCCGCCGCCCGCGCCGGCCGGACGCGGGCCGACCAGACGGGCGAACTGGGCGCGGATGGCGTCGCGTCCGACCGCGGCGTTTCCGCCGTTGATGCTGGCGCCGTCCACGGCGAAGTCGTTGGCGATGGCGTCCGCGTCGCCCTTGGCGGCGAAGTCCATGTGACGCTGGATGAACTGCTCGGGCGTCAGGGCCTGGGCGAGGGCCGGCGTGGCGGCGAGGGCGGCCAGGACGGCGAGGGGAGCGAGCTTCAGTTTCATGATGGCGTTTCCTTGGTTCTGTCTTGGCGTTCTTGTCTTGATGGTCAGCGGGCAGGAGTGTCGGGCGGGGCGCCCATGAACACCGCCTGGACCAGGATCTTGCCGTGGCGCACGAGGAAGGTGTCCTCGCCGTGCGGGCCCTTCGGGACCTCCCAGAAGACGATGCCGACGTTCCCCTCGCTGGTGATCTTGACCGGCCGGATGTCCATTTTCGCCGCCTTCGGGCCGAGCAGCCGATCGATGCTGGCGCGGATCGCCGTCTTGCCGCGCACCACCTGCCCGGCCGTCATGATGACGGCGTCGTCGGCGTAGTCGCCGGCCATCCCCGCCGCGTCGTTCTTGGCCCCGAAGGCCATGTGGCGATGGATGATCTGTTCAGGCGTGTAGTCGGCGGCCGTGGCCGGAAGCGCGGCCATCAATCCCGCACCAGCCATGGCGGCGGCGATGATCGTCTTCATGGACCCTCCCAGGGCGTTCGTTGGCCTGACCTTAGCCGCGCGCCGCCTGCCGCTCCAGGGCTTCCGGATTGGCGATGCGGATCGGGCTTCCGTCCAGGAAGGCCGCCACCGCCTCGATCGAGTCCGAATAGAAGGCGTGCAGCGTCTCGCGCGTCACATAGCCGAGGTGCGGCGTCAGGGTGACGTTGTCCATCGAGCGCAGGGGATGGTCGGCCGGCGGCGGCTCACCCCAGTAGACGTCGATCCCGGCCCCCGCGATCCGGCGCGACCTCAGGGTCTCGATCAGGGCCGCCTCGTCCACGATCGGTCCCCGCGAGGTGTTGATCAGATAGGCGGTGGGCTTCATCAGCCCGAGCTCGCGGGCGGTGACCACGCCGCGGCTGCGGTCCGACAGGACGAGGTGGATCGAGACCACGTCGGCCTGGGCGAACAGCTCGGCCTTCTCCACCCGCCGGACCCCGACCTCGGCCGCCGCCTCGCGGGTGAGGTTCTGGCTCCAGGCGATCACCTCCATGCCGAACACCTTGGCGTATTCGGCCATGCGCTTGCCGAT
>CAZTMF010000676.1:0-1850 GCA_964614675.1 uncultured Caulobacteraceae bacterium
GACCGCAAGAACGCGTGGACCAAGCTCTCGGCCACCGCCAAGGCCGGCGCCACCAAGATCCAGCTCCTCAACGCCTCGGGATGGCGCAAGGGCGATGTGATCGTCCTCGCCTCGACCGACTACAATCCCCGCCAGGCCGAGGAACGCACGATCACCGCGATCAGCGGCAATGCGGTCACTCTCGATCAGCCGCTGAAGTACATGCATTTCGGCCAGATCACCGACGGCGTCGACGAGCGCGGCGAGGTCGGCATGCTGACCCGCAACATCAAGATCCAGGCTTCGGAAGACGCCGAGAAGACCTACTTCGGCGGCCACATCATGGCGATGGCCGGCTCCAAGATGTATCTCTCCGGCATCGAGCTCAATCGCATGGGCCAGAACATGCATCTGGCCCGCTATCCCGTCCACTGGCACATCCTGGGCGAAGGCAAGGGCCAGTACATCGAGAACGCCTCGATCCACGACACCTACAGCCGCTGCGTGACGGTGCACGGCACCAACGACCTCAGGGTCGAGAACAACGTCACCTACAATACCGTCGGCCACTGCTTCTTCCTCGAAGACGGGATCGAGCACGGCAACGAGCTCATCAGGAACCTGGCGATCCAGACCAAGTGTCATCCGACCTTGGACTGCGTTCCCACCAATCTCGCCGCCAACGGAGAGAGGGACGCCAACTTCAAGGATCGTCGGGCCTACAGTGAAGCCAGCTTCCACGGCGGGCACACCCTGCTGCCTTCGGACAACACGGTCGCGTCCTTCTGGATCACCAATCCGGACAACAGCTTCATCGACAATGTGGCGGCGGGTTCCGATCAGGTCGGTTTCTGGCTGTCCATACCGCAACACCCCCAGGGTGCGTTCAAGGATGCGGCAATCAGCAAGACCATCTGGCCGCGCCGAACGCCGCTGCGCGCATTCAGAGGCAACACGGCGCATTCGAACTTTGACGGATTCCTTATCGACCGTCACATCGACGAAGATAATACTTTCGGGCTGGCCTCCCTTCCGTTGATTCCGTTGAAAGATCCTAACGATCTGGAGAGCGAAGTGATGGAGACGCACTTCGTGAACCTGACCGCCTACAAGAACCGCAATGGCGGCCTCTGGGGTCGGGGAGACCTTTACGTGTACAGCCACATGAAACTTGCGGACAATGCGATTGGCATGACGCAGGCCGCCGGTGATATCGGCAGCCTGCCGTTCAGTGCGCGTCTGGTCGATTCGCTGGTGGTCGGCGAGACCGACAATGTCGGCAATCCCTCGACGCCGGAGGAAATCGCCTATGGCCGCAGTCTGCCGAAACCCAGGATCCCCGATTTCCCCATCCGCGGCTACGAATACTACGATTACCGCGACGATGTGGTGAACACGACCTTCGTGAACTTCCAGGACAACGCTCGCAGGAAGACGGGGGCGCTATCCTTCCTGATGTTCACGAGCGCGGGACTCAGCACCGGAAGCACCATCAGCGGCGCGAAATTCGTCAACGCCAAGCCGGTCTATTTCCCCAAATACGATGCCAGGTTCGATAACGACAATCGTGGTGGCGCGGCTTACCGGACGCTGTCGTTCCGCGACCTTGACGGTTCGGTGAGCGGCATCCCCAATTCCCAGGTCCTGCTCCACGACGGCGAGAACGACAGCGTCGCCACCGACGACACCTGTCAGATCCACCCCACCTGGAACGCTGCTGTGTGCACGGGGGATATCGGACGCCTGAACCTCTCGGACAGCCGAGGAGAATTTCCAGCTAAGGTCGATCTGGAATCCCGCACCGCCCGGTTCGCCCTGATCGGGGGGCTCAGCCCTAATGCGCCGGACACGCCGCTCGTGCGGGCCCAGCG
>CAZTMF010000677.1:0-1849 GCA_964614675.1 uncultured Caulobacteraceae bacterium
AGGATCGGCGCGCCGGCCGACAGGATGAAGCGGTTCCTGGCGTTCAGAACCCCCGAGAGGTGGGCGTAGATCGCCATGCACGGCAGGTACCAGATGGTGATCTGGGTGAGGACGATGGCCAGGTGGAACTTGGCCGGGATCTTCGCGAAACCCGGGGCGATCGCGTACATCAGCCAGGGCATGGCCAGGGCGAACACGGTCGCCAGGGCCAGGGTGGCGGCGGCCAGCAGCGCCATGGCGTCGGCGGCCAGGACGTCGGCCTTCTCCTCGCCGTCCTGCTCCAGGGCCCGCGAATAGGCCGGCACGAAGGCGGCGGCGAAGGCCCCCTCGGCGAAGATGCGGCGGAACAGGTTGGGGAAGGCGAAGGCGGTGTTGAAGGCGTCGGCCGCGAAGGTGGCGCTGGCGCCCATGTAGTAGGTGATCACCAGGTCGCGCACGAAGCCCATCAGCCGGCTGACCAGGGTCAGGCCGGAATAGATCATCGACGACCGAATCAGGCCCGAGCCTTTCGGCGTTGCGGCGGAGGCAGGGGCTGCAGCGGTCACCTAGCGGCCCTACGCTGACGCGGCCGGAGGGGTCAAGGCGGTGTTCGGTCCAAGGTCGCTCCGTCAGGGCCATCACGGTGTTCGATGGACGGCCGATCAGATCTGCGGGTGGATCAGCCAGCCGTCGATGAAGGTGGCGGCGAAGGCCAGCAGCCAAAAGATCAGGACGATGGCGAAGTTCAGCGCCAGGGCGGTGGCGATCATGTCGGCCATCGATAAAGACGGGCGCTTCAGACGACCGCGGATGCCGAGCAGCAGCCAAGCGAGGTCAACGCCCAGGGTCAGGCCAGACAGGAGAGCCGCGAGGCCCCATCCGATCTCGCCCCGCGGGCTGGTCCCTTCGGCTTGCGGAGCGTGAAGTTGCGCGTCGGTCAGGCAGTCGACAGCCTCTGCCAACTCCTGGTCGGGGACCACCAGGCGATAGCCGCCGAGGGCGATCTGCTCGATCCACCGCATCGTCCCGAAGAAGTGATCGAACACCTCCGCGTGGAAGCCGGCGCTGCGGAGCGCGCCGCACGCGACCTCCGCCTCGACGAGAGTCGAGAACCTCGAAACGACGCCCAACCCCATGAAACGAGGCTAACCCGAGGTTGCGCGGGCGGCTAGGCGTCACCCCTCTCCAGGTCCTTGAGCAATCGCCTTGCCCGGACCGCCTCACCGTGGGGCGCGCCGACGCGGAATCCGCCGATGGGCGCGGCCGGGAAGAGGCTGGAGAAGTTCTGGTCCAGCAGCTCGGCGGAGATGCCAGCGGCCCGCAGCGCGCTGCAGACCACCTGGGCTTCGATCAGGCTCGAGAACGTCGCGACGATCTCGACGTCCACCCGCGCGGCCTCACACTTCCAGCAGTAGGCGCTCGGGGTCTTCCACCGCTTCCTTGACGCGCACCAGGAAGGTCACCGCCTCCTTGCCGTCGACGACGCGGTGATCGTAGCTCAGGGCCAGATACATCATCGGGCGGATGGCGATGTCCTTGCCGACCACGACGGGCCGGTCCTGGATCTTGTGCATGCCGAGGATGCCCGACTGCGGCGCGTTCAGGATCGGGGTCGACATCAAGGAGCCGTAGACCCCGCCGTTGGAGATGGTGAAGGTGCCGCCCTGCAGGTCCTCGAGCGCCAGGGTCCCGTCGCGGGCCTTCTTGCCGAGGTCGCCGATGGCCTTCTCGACCCCCGCGATCGTCAGCGCATCGGCGCCCCGCACCACCGGCACCACGAGGCCCTTTTCGGTGCCGACCGCCACGCCGATGTCATAGTGGTTCTTGTAGACGAGGTCGGTCCCGTCGATCTCGGCGTTGACCGCGGGAA
>CAZTMF010000678.1:0-1843 GCA_964614675.1 uncultured Caulobacteraceae bacterium
CCAGGGCGTCGGCGCCGATGCGGAACACGACGGTATTGCCGCCGCGAAGCACGCCGGTGGCGTCGGCGAAGACATTTGGCCGGCCCTCGAAGACGAAGCCGACCACGCCCAGCGGGGCGGTCAGCTGCTCGATGGCCCAGCCCTCGTGGTCGATCCGCTCCACGCGCTTGCCGCGCCCGGCGGGAGCAGTCCGCCAGACATCCAGGCCCGCGATCATGTCGCGGCGCATGGCGTCCGAGACCGCGAGGCGCGTGGTGGAGCGGCCCTTGGCTCTGGCGGCGGCGACGTCCTCGGCGTTGGCGGCGGCGATCCTGGCCCAGACGCCGTCGTCGCCCAGCCGTTGGGCGAAGGCGGCGAAAAAGGCCGAGATGGTCTCGTCCGAGACCTGGCCCATGCGCTGGAAGGCGGCGTGGGCCCTGCCGACGGCGTCCGACGCGATCCGGTGGACCTCGGCCGGTACGTGCAGCAGCTCGCCCGCGCGGCCCTCCACGATCAGCCGATCGCCGGCCTTGAAGCGAGCGGCCAACTCCTCGGACACGACGGCGAAGCGGTTCCCGCCGTAGGGAACCGCCATGCCTGGAGTCAGCTTTTCGAGCACGCCGTCGCTCATGGCCGGCGTCTATGGCGCATCGGACGGAGGGAAGGAAGCCTAGGCGGCGAGCGCGAGAGCGAGGGCCGGGGGGTGAGGCGGCCGCGAGGGCCGCCTCATACAGGACCGCTCTCCGTCGTCGGCCGAGCCCCAGCTCTGGGTCAGGCGGCCGGACCTGGGGTCACGGCTCCACGCGGCCTTCAGCGGGCTCTTGTGGCTCTTCGGCGGGGAGGATGCCGGAAGCGTCCGGCGGACGATCTTGAAAGGGAAGTTCATGACACGACTCCTGGGCGCCCTGGCCAGGAGATCCGCGAGGCGGACCGGCCGTCAGGCGCCCCACATGGGCTTATGTGACTTGGGCTCGGGCATACGGCCTTCGTTGCAAGCTCGGCGATTCGCGCCGAATGCAGTCAAGTTGGGGGCGAAATTCCCCTGTGTCAACAATGGCTTGTAGAAAAATATCGATCCGTATACAGACGATAAGTCAGCCCCACCCTAGCGCCCCGTCAAAGCGAGGTCGTCGGCGTGGATCAGGGTGGGGCCCGAGCTGTAGCCCAGGGCCGCCTCGATGGCGTCGGACCTCAGGCCCATGATCCGGGCGGCCTCCTCGGCGTCGTAGCGGGAAAGCCCTCGGGCGATCTCCTGACCCGAACCGTCGCGCACCACCACCGCGTCGCCCTTCTCGAAGCGCCCCTCGACCCCACGGACGCCGGCCGGCAGCAGGCTGTTGCCGCGCTTCAGGGCGGCGGCCGCGCCGGCGTCGATGATCAAGGCCCCCTGGGGCGCGAGCGTGCCCGCGATCCAGGACTTGTAGGCCGCCGCGGGACTGACCGCCGGCTCGATCAGGGTGCAGGGGGCTCCGTCCTCGATCGCCTCCAGGGGCGCCGGCCGCTCCCCCAGCGTGATCAGGGTGGCGCAGCCCGCATGCTGGGCGATGCGCGCGGCCATCAGCTTGGTGGCCATGCCGCCTGACCCGACGCCCGCCTCGGCATTGGCGCCGCCGGCCATGGCCTCGATCTCGGGCGTCAGGGTTTGCACCACCTCGATCCGCCGCGCCTCGGGGTCCTTCCGGGGATCGGAGGTGTAAAGTCCGTCCACGTCGGAGAGCAGCACCAGGAGGTCCGCGCCGGTCATCTGCGCCACCCGCGCGGCCAGCCGGTCGTTGTCGCCGTAGCGGATCTCTTCGGTCACCACAGTGTCGTTCTCGTTGATCACCGGCGTGACGCCCAGTCCCAGCAGGGTGTCGATGGTGGC
>CAZTMF010000679.1:0-1839 GCA_964614675.1 uncultured Caulobacteraceae bacterium
GCTGGCCTTCGAGCAGAAGGACCTGAAGATCAACGGCTGGTCGATCGAGAGCCGGGTCTATGCCGAGGACCCGTACCGCGGCTTCCTGCCCTCGATCGGGCGGCTGGTGCGATACCGGCCGCCGGAGGAGATGGCGGGCGAGGGCGGGGTGGTCCGGAACGACACCGGCGTCGTCGAGGGCTCCGAGATCTCGATGTTCTACGACCCGATGATCGCCAAGCTGTCCACGTACAGTTCCACGCGCGACCAGGCCGTGCAGGTGATGGCCCGGGCGCTCGACGACTTCCTGATCGAGGGGGTCGAGCACAACATCCCGTTCCTGTCGGCGGTCATGGACCAAGAGCGGTTCCGCGAGGGCCGGCTGACCACCGGCTACATCGCCGAGGAATTCCCCGAAGGCTTCCATGGCCTGGAACCGAGGCCCGAGGAGGCCGACCGGCTGCTGGCGGCCGCCGCCTGGATGCACAGGCTGCAGATTTCCCGTCGCTCGAACGGGCGCAAGCTCAGGGACGAGTGGATCGTCGACGTCGCCGGCGACAAACGGCGCGTGCGCCTGACCCCGGCCGAGGACGGTCTGTCCATCGAACTGCTGGACGAGGACCGCGCCCTGATCCTGACCGACGTCGACTGGCGGCCCGGCTGGCCGCTGTTCAAGGGGCGGCTGAACGGCCAGGGCTTCACCGTCCAGGCCCAGCCGGCGGCCGAAGGCTTCCGGCTGCGCCATCGCGCCGCCTCCCAGCGCGTTCTGGTGCTGACCCCGCGATCGGCCGAGCTGCACGAGAAACTGCCCGAGCGGAAACCCGCCGACACCTCGCGCCTGATCCTCTCTCCCATGCCGGGGCTGGTGGTCTCCATTGCGGTGGAGCCGGGCCAGTCGATCAAGTCCGGCCAGACCGTGGCGGTGGTCGAGGCGATGAAGATGCAGAACATCATCCGCGCCGAGCGGGACGGGGTGGTGAAGGCGGTGGGGGCCAAGCCCGGCGACAGCGTCGCCGCCGACGAGGTTCTGGTCGAGTTCGCCTGAACCTTTGCCCGGGCGCATGTCGACGGAGGCGTATCGGCTCAGGCCGGCGGCGGCGCCTCGATCGTGGGGCCGAAGATCTCCTGGAAGCTCGAGCGCAGGGCGGCGTCGACATCGTCCATGCCGGCGGTGCAGCCGAGATCGAGCAGGCTGGTGACGCCGTGCTCGGAGATGCCGCAGGGCACGATGCCGGCGTAGTCCGACAGCTCGGGTTCCACGTTCAGGCTGATCCCGTGGAACGACACCCAGCGGCTGACCCGGACGCCGATGGCGGCGATCTTGTCCTCGCGCGGCGGGGTCCCCGGCTGACGACGCTCGACCCAGACGCCGACGCGGCCTGGGCGGGTCTCACCCGCGACGTTGAAGCGGCCGAGCGTCGAGACGATCCATCGCTCCAGCCCGCGCACGAAGGCCCGGACGTCGCGGCCCCTCTGGCCCAGGTCCAGCATCACATAGGCCACCCGTTGGCCGGGGCCGTGATAGGTGAACTGGCCGCCGCGGCCCGTCGGGAACACGGGCAGGCGGCCGGGGTCCAGCAGGTCCTCCGGCCGCGCCGAAACCCCCGCAGTGTAGAGGGCCGGATGTTCGAGCAGCCAGACCAGTTCAGGGGCCTCGCCCGCCGCGATGGCGGCGGCCCGGGCCTTCATCGCATCGACCGCTTCGGGGTAGCCGATCCGGCCCGGCGAGACGGCCCAGCCGGCGGCTGCGCCGTCCTGACGCATCAGCCGGTCCACGGTCGCGCCAGAGTTTAACTCGCGGTCAAGCATGTGAGGCCAATGTGGCCTGGACCCCAGCGAGTGCAAGGGGCCGGGGAAGGG
>CAZTMF010000680.1:0-1839 GCA_964614675.1 uncultured Caulobacteraceae bacterium
TCCGCCATGGCGTGCTCGTGCTCCTGGGCGTCGGCATGCTGTTCCTCGGCATGGAGATGCTGAACGTCGCGAGCGATCCGCTGCGCGTCTGGCTGGTGGACGAGGGCCTGCTGGCCAAGGGCGAAAGCGTGGGGATCCTGCTGGCCCTCGGCCTTGTGCTCGCGGCCATCACCCAGTCGTCCACGGTCGCCGGCGCCTTCGCCGTGGCGGTGGTGCGCGCCGGAATCCTCGACCTCGGCTCCGCCCTGGTGCTGCTGGTCGGCGCCAGCGTGGGCTCGGCGATCAACTACGGGGTCCCCGGCTTGAGGGGCGAGGCGGTCGGGCGGCAGGTCATGCTGTTCCAGGCCGCGCAGAAGCTCTCCGGCGCGAGCCTGCTCACGCTGCTGCTCCTGCTCACGGCGGGACGCCCGCAGGTGGTGTTCGGCGCTTTTCCGATGACCCCGGCGACGGCCTTCGCGGCGATCTTCCTGGCGATCCAGGTTGGCGGCTCCCTGGTCTGCACCCTGTTCTACGGGCCCCTCTCGCGCCTGATGGAGCGGATGGCGCCGCCGCGGGAGGCGGAGGCCCTGGGCCGGCCGGCCTATCTGCTCGAGGAAGCCCTGGCCGATCCGGCCCTGGCGCTCGAACTGGTGGCCCGGGAGGAGCAGCGGCTGCTGCAGCGCCTGCCAGCCATGCTCGACGGCGTCCGCGCCGAAGCGCAGAGCGGCGGGCTCTCCGCCGAGGTCTTGAGGTCCGCCGGGCTCAACGTGGCCGCGGCGACGCGGCGTTACCTGGCCCGCATTCTGGAGGCCGAGCCAGGCCGCCACGCTGTCACCCGGGCGATGGGAATGCAGCGGGTGCTCGACAACATCGTCGCCCTGCACGAGGCGGTGGAGGAGTTCGAGCGCGCGGTCCGTGTCGCCGCGCCCAAGGCGGCCGAAGCGGTCGGGCGGATGGTGGAGAGCCTCCACATGCTGCTGGAGGTGCTGAACGAGATCGCCCAGGCCCAGGATGCGGCCGAGCAGGAGTTCTCCCTGGCGCTGCTCGGCGAGCGCCGGCAGGTGATCGAGGGCCTGCGAACGCGGCTGATGGGCGCTTCGTCCGAGGCGAGGGTCCAGGAGGCGCTGTTCCGCAGCACCGTCCTGTTCGAGCGCATCCTCTGGCTGGCGCGGGACACCGCCGTGGCGGTCATGCAAGCGGGGCGCGAGACCCTGGCGCCGGAAACAGAGGCTGGGGAGCCCGTCGCGGTCCTGGCCCAAGGCGAGGCTTCGGCTTAGGATGATGGCTCGGCGAACGTCGGCTTAGGATCGCGTAGGGGGTGACGTGTCCGAGGAGATTCAGATTCTGCGTCCGAATGGGCGGCTCGACAGCGCGAGCAGCCCGGCGCTCGAGCGCCAGGCGTTCGACTGCATCGACGCCGGCGCAAGGCTGCTGCTGATCGACTTCGTCGGCCTGGACTATATCTCGAGCGCCGGTTTGCGCGCGGCCCTCTCGGTCGCCAAGCGGATGAGCGCGGCCGGCGGCCGGCTCGCCCTGTGCTCGCTGAGCCCCCAGGTCGCAGAGGTCTTCGAGATCAGTGGCGTCGACGCCATCATCGAGATCCACCCCTCCGCCGAAAGCGCCACCGAGCGCCTGATGGCCGGCTGAGGGATCCGGTGGCCGCGCGCCCCCGCACCGCTCGCGCTCCGACGACCGAGACCGCCTCGCCGGTCTCGCTCATCGAGGAATTCCTGCTGCTGGCGCTGGAGGACGAAGGCGGCGAGTTCAGCCGCATTCCCGAGACCTCCCTGAGCTGCGGCCTCGCGGGCGCGGCGCTGATGGACCTGGCCATCCGCGGCCGGATCGACAGCGACCTGCATC
>CAZTMF010000681.1:0-1836 GCA_964614675.1 uncultured Caulobacteraceae bacterium
TTGAGGCGCGGCTTCGACGGGAGCGGCGGGTGCAGCCTGAGGCGCTTCCGCTGCGGGCGCCGGACGCGCGGCTTCGGCGGCGGCCGCGGCCTCGGCCTGGCGACGGGCGGCCTCTTCGGAGCGGCGGGCGTCCTCGGCCCGCTGCTGGACGGCCTGGCGCTCCTGCTGCTCGCGCGCGGCTTCGAGCGCGCGCTGGCGGCGGGCGGCCTCCTCGGCGGAGAGGTTGAGCGCGGACGAAGGGGCGCTCGGCGGCGGAGCGGCGGGACGCGGCTCGGCGGGGGGCGGCGCGGGCCGCTTGACCTCGAACACCGGGCGCTTCTCGACCTGCGGCGCGGGCGCGTCGATGCGACGGCGCTTGGTCTCGACCACCACCGTCTTGGAGCGTCCGTGGCTGAAGCTCTGCTTCACCGTGCCGGAGGAGATCGATCCCCCAGGGCGAGGCTTCAGAGTCAAAGGAGCGCGACCGCCCCTGCCGTCATTGTCGTTCGCGTCGCTCATCCGCTCGCTTTACTCACCGCCACGCCGTGGCGTCCAATATCATAACCGTGCGACGGGACGGCGGCCCTCCGCCCCGTTTTTTCAAGGCTCCTCGCGCCAACTCTCAGGAAGGAGCGGACGGAAGCCCGAAAGGCGCTCGACATCCAGTGTCCAGCGCCCGGCCCCTCGCCCCGCAAGGAAGGCGAGGTGTATCACATTTTCCAAACCCAAGGCCAAACCGATTTCCGCCTCCGAGAAGGCCCCGATCAGCTTGGGTGGGACGTCCTGGCGAGCTGCGATCTGGAGCAGCTTGCGCCGTCCGTCCGAGGCCCCGTCACTGGCCTCGATCATCCAGGCCGCCCGGCCCGCGGCGATCACCGTCGAGACCCTGTCGTATCCCCAGGTAAGCTCGCCCGCCCGTCGCGCAAGGCCGAGACCCTGCAGAATCCGTTGTCGCAGAAGGTTTTCCACCTGGTCGGCCAGATCGGCGGGCGCCTTCAGCTGGGCCTTGGCCGCGCGCGAGAAGGCGTTCTTCTTCACCGCCTGTTCGACGGCGGCGCGGTTGGCCTCGACCCACAGGCCCCGCCCGGGCAGCTTGCGCGCCACGTCCGGCACGACGAGACCCCCCGGGCCGGCGGCGAAACGGATCAGCTTCTCTTCCGGAAGCACCTGGCCGGTGGCGATGCACTTGCGGGCGCGCCTTCCCTCCCGCTCAGGGGGAGGGATCGAGGGGTCGAGAGCGGCGATCCCCTCCGCCTCGCTTCCCGAGTCGCCGTCCGCCGCTGAGGTCCCAGCGCGCCCCCCCGCCCCCGGCCCCTCCCCCTGAAGGGAGACAGCGGATTTGCGCGAGCCCCTGTGCGGCTTCACGAGCGGTCGCCCCAGAAGTCCTCAGGCGTCCGCCGGCGCTTCCTCTTCGGACGCTTCCGCCGAGGCTTCCAGCGGCTCGGTCTCGGCGAGAGTTTCGCCTTCGGACTCTTCGCCTGCGGCTTCGGCTTCGACCTCCGGCTCCGGTTCGGGCTCGGGCTCCGGCTCGATCCAACCCATGGCGACGCGGGCGCGCATGATCAGCGCCTCGGCGTCCTCGGCCGACAGGTTGAAGCTCTCCAGGATCCCCGGTTCGCGCACGCGTTCGCCGTTCTTGCTCTCGAACCAGCCGCGGATGTCGTCGGGCACCAGGCCGGCGAGGTCCTCGACCGTCTTCACGCCGCCTTCGCCCAGCGCCACGGAGATCGGCAGGGTGACCCCTTCGATCCCGAGCAGGGCGTCGTCGACCCCCAGTTCCTTGCGCTTGGCGTCGAACTCGGCGGCTTCCTTCTCGAGGAAGTCGCGGGCGCGGGCCTGGATCTCCTCGGCGGTGTC
>CAZTMF010000682.1:0-1834 GCA_964614675.1 uncultured Caulobacteraceae bacterium
CGCGGTAGGCGATGTGGGCCTGGCGGTTGGCGGCCCTGACCTCGCCCGAGCCCGGCCGGTCGAAGTACTCCACGACGAAGTGCGGCATGGCCGGGCCTCCTGGGAGCTACGCCATCTGGAGCGGCGTTTGCGGGGCCGACACTAAGCCATTATCCAAGGCGGCGTCGCCTCTTAATCAGGGAGCCGGATGATGGCCGACGCCTTCCTGGAGCGCCTGCGGGCGCTGGACGTCTGCGCCGTCTCCGACGCCCTCGACCGGCTGAAACTCCCTCCTTCGGTCAGCGGCCTCGAACCCAAGACACTCCGCGCGCGCATCGCCGGGCGGGTGGCTACCGTGAAGTTCGCCGCAGGTTCCAAGACCGGCGCCCGCCACGCCTGCACCGCCGCGGTCGAGGCGGCCGAGCCCGGCGGGGTCGTGGTGGTCGAACAGCGCACTGGCGTCGACGCCGCCGGCTGGGGCGGAATCCTCTCGCGCGCCTCCCGGACACGCGGCCTCTCGGGCGCCATCGTCGACGGCCCGGCCCGCGACATCGACGAAGCCTTGGAGGTCGGCTTTCCGGTCTTCGCCCGCGGCTGCACCGCCCGCACGGCCCGCGGCCGCATCTATGAGGCCGACACCGGATGCCCCGTGACCATCGGGGACGTCACCGTCAAGCCCGGCGACTACGCCCTGGCCGATTCCTCGGGCGTCGTTTTCATCCGGTCCGCCGAGA
This sequence comes from uncultured Caulobacteraceae bacterium, assembly GCA_964614675.1. Lineage (GTDB taxonomy): Bacteria > Pseudomonadota > Alphaproteobacteria > Caulobacterales > Caulobacteraceae > JANWHQ01. The sequence goes on from CAZTMF010000682.1 coordinate 714, forward strand.
TCGAGCGGGTGCTGGACGCCGCCGAAGCCATCGCCGCCCGCGAGGCCGCCATGACCCGGGATGTCGAAGCCGGCCAGCCGGTGAGTTCCGTTATGGGGGCTGGCTACGAGCACATGCTGAAGGGCGACTAGGAGACTTCGACGCGGGCTCTATTTGCTCGCCGTGTCGCCCGAAGGAGCCACGATCGACGGTGCGGACACCTTGACCGAGCCTCCGAAGGTGCAGCCTCCACCCGAGCATGTCTTCTCAGGTCGAAAATCTATGCGGCGTTCGATCATTTCGCCGATGGCTTCTACCTTGCCATCCGCGCCGGTCGGCGCCTTGAACAAGCACGCCATCCGGAGCGCGCCTTGTCCGAACCCGAAGTTCGTGGGTTGCTCGCTCTTTACGCTGCAATCGCTGTAACTGCCGTCGTTCCCGATGGTGCAGTGGATGATGGCAAACCCGGATACATTGAGTTCCTGCGCCCTAGGCGGCAAATAGTCCGTAAGCTTTGAAAAGCATGCGCTCCTAGGCTGCCCCGACGAATAGCTCGGCGCAGCGGCCAGCAACATCAACGCCGGCCACATCCCCATCCTCGTTCGCATCTTCTGTTCCCCTGACCAACGGGGGTCAGGTTAGAGCGGACGATCCCGATCCGCGAGCCCTGGCCCACCCCTCAATCTGAGGACTATAAGCCACCCCGATGCCTGAGCGCGCCAAACCGCCGTTCCGCGCCGACCATGTCGGCAGCCTGATCCGCACCCAGGCTCTGGTCGACGCCCGCGCCAGGCGGCAGGCCGGCGAGATCTCGGACGCCGAGCTCAAGCACGTCCAGCACGCCGCGATCCGCGAGGTGGTCGCCCTGCAGGAAGGGCTCGGCCTGCGCTCGGTGACCGACGGGGAATACAACCGCGGCGGCTGGCACACCGACTTCCTCTTGAGCTTCGCCAATGTGGTCTCCGCGCCCTCGCGCATCCCGACCACCTTCCACAACGAACAGGGAGCCACCGAGAGCCGGCCGCACATGGTCAGCATCACCGGCAAGCTCGGCCGACCCCGGCCGATCTTCGTGGACGATTTTCGCTTCCTGAAGTCGGTGACCCGCCAGACGCCGAAGATCACCATCCCCTCGCCCTCGG
>CAZTMF010000683.1:0-1813 GCA_964614675.1 uncultured Caulobacteraceae bacterium
CGCCGATGACGTTCATGATCCGGCCGAGCGTGGCCGGGCCCACCGGCACGGTGATCGGCGCGCCCGTATCAACCACGTCCTGTCCGCGGACCAGGCCCTCGGTGGTGTCCATGGCGATGGTGCGCACGGTGTTTTCGCCCAGGTGCTGGGACACCTCGAGCACCAGGCGGAACGGCTCGCCGGTCTTCTGGTCGCGGTTGACCGTCTCGAGCGCGTTGAGGATGGCCGGCAGGTGGCCGTCGAACTCGACGTCGACGACGGCGCCGATGACCTGGGCGATCTTGCCCTTGGCTCCTTCAGGAAGGGCGGCGGCCGTAGCCTCGGGCTTCTTCTTGGCGGCGGTTCTAGCCATGGTCGTCTCTCGTCAAAGGGCTTCGGCGCCGGAGATGATCTCGATCAGCTCCGTGGTGATCTTCGCCTGGCGCGTACGGTTCATGATGATGGTCAGCCGGTTGATCATGTCGCCGGCGTTGCGGGTGGCGTTGTCCATGGCGGCCATCTGCGAGGCGTAGAAGCCCGCCTGGTTCTCGAGCAGGGCCGTCAGGATCTGGACGGTGAGGTTGCGCGGCAGGAGGGTCTCTAGGATCTCCTCCTCGTCCGGCTCGTAGTCGTAGGCCGCCCCGCCCATGTCGGCGGCGACGGAGCCCGCCTCGACCTCGGACGGGATCAGCGACTTGGCGGTCGGGACCTGGCTGACCACGCTCTTGAAGCGGCTGTAGAACAGGGTGACCACGTCGGCCTTGCCCTCGCGGAACAGGGTCAGGATCAGCTTCGAGACCGGCTCGGCCGCGGCGATCGACAGGGTCTTGTGCGCCGACATGTCGAAGGTCTCGACGATGCGGTCGGCGTAGAGGCGGCGCAGCTGGTCGCGGCCCTTGCGGCCGATCACGATCAGCCGGACCTCCTTGCCCGCGTTGATCAGCTCGGCGATGCGCTCGCGCGCCGCGCGGACGATGGTGGAGTTGAAGCCGCCGGCCAGGCCCCGGTCGGAGGTGGCCACGACGATCACGTGCTTGTCCTGGCGGCCGGTTCCGACCAGCAGCTCCGGCGCGCCCGGCTTGCCCGCGACCCCGGCGGCAAGGTTGGCGATCACCGCGGCCATGCGCCGGGCGTAGGGGCGCGCGCTCTCGGCGGCTTCCTGCGAGCGGCGCAGCTTGGCCGCGGCCACCATCTGCATGGCCTTGGTGATCTTCTGGGTGGCCCGCACCGAGCTGATGCGGTTGCGCAGGTCCTTGACGCTGGCCACGGCTTACCTCGGCGTGTGGTTGGAAGCGGTCAAGTCGGCCTCAGGCGAAGTCTTTGGCGAAGCTGTCGAGCGCGGCCTTCAGCTTGCCCTCGAGCTCCTCGTCCAGGATCTTCTTGGTGCGGATGCCCTCGAGGACTTCCGCGTGCTGGCTGTGCATCCGACGCAGGAACTCCTCCTCGAAGCGGCCCACCGCGCTGGTCGGGATGTTGTCCAGATAGCCGCGGGTGCCGGCGTAGATCACCGCCACCTGCTCCTCGACCTGGAGCGGCGAGTACTGGGGCTGCTTGAGCAGCTCGGTCAGGCGCTCGCCCCGGGCCAGCTGACGCTGGGTCGAGACGTCGAGGTCAGAGCCGAACTTCGCGAAGGCGGCCATCTCGCGGTACTGGGCGAGCTCGCCCTTCAGCGGGCCCGCCGCCTGGCGCATGGCGCGGATCTGGGCCGAGCCGCCCACGCGGCTCACGCTGATGCCGACGTTCAGGGCCGGACGGATGCCCTGGTAGAACAGGTCCGTCTCCAGGAAGATCTGGCCGTCGGTGATCGAGATCACGTTGGTCGGGATGTAGGCCG
>CAZTMF010000684.1:0-1813 GCA_964614675.1 uncultured Caulobacteraceae bacterium
CGTGTTCCATTCGCTGGACCGCAAGGTCTGCAACACCCTGAACGTCTGCTGCATCTTGCGGAGCCGCGCGGGCGATCTGGTCCCCCGGTTCCTGGACGCCCTCTGGCGCGCGGGCGAGCGGCGCGGCCATGGCTGCAAGCTGCACGTCTGCGAGGGCGACGAGGCGGCGCTGCCCAGCGAGTGGCTTCACGCCCGGGTGGGTGCGCGCCACGCCGAGGGCGACCGAGAGGAGGACCTGGTCGAGACCCAACGCACCGACCAGCTCGGCCGCGAGTGGGAGTGGGAAGACACGCCCGAGGTCAGCCTCAAGCTGGTGGACGACATCGACGAGGCGGTGGAGCTGTTCAACCGCTACAGCCCGAGGTTCGCCGCCGCCCTCATCTCCCAGGACGAAGCCGCCCACGCCCGCTTCTTCGAAACCGTGGATGCGCCCTTCGTCGGCGACGGATTCACCCGCTGGGTGGACGGCCAGTACGCCCTGGACCGGCCCGAGCTCGGCCTCTCCAACTGGGAGCACGGCCGCCTGTTCGCGCGGGGCGGCGTGCTCTCTGGCGACAGCGTCTATACCATCCGTACACGGATGACTCAGGCGGACCCCGAGCTCGACCGCCAGACCGCCGCGCCGCCGGGCGCCGGCGACGCCAAAGCCCTGCGCGGGCCCGCCCCGCAGAAAGTTCCTGGCTGAGCCATGTGGTCGGCGGGGCCGGCTCCCCGGCCGCTCGGCGGCTTCAGATCGGGCGCGCTGGAGGTGCGGCTCGGGCTGCAGCCCGGCATGCGCGTCGGCCTTTTCGGGGGCTCCTTCGACCCCGCACATGAGGGCCACGCCCACGTCGCCGAAACGGCGCTGAAGCGACTGGGCCTGGACCGGGTGGTCTGGCTGGTGTCGCCCGGCAATCCCCTGAAGCCCCGCGCTCCGGCCGACCTCGCCCGGCGCATGGCTTCGGCCCGCGCCCTGGCGAGCGGGCCCAGGATGACGGTCTCGGATGCGGAAGCCCGGCTTGGCGTCCGCTACACCATCGACACCATCCGTGCGCTGAAGGCGCGCTATCCGGGCGTCTGCTTCGTCTGGATCATGGGCGCGGACAGCCTGAGGGACCTGCACCGCTGGCGCGGCTGGACCGAGCTGATGGCCGAGATCCCCATGGCCATCGTGGCCCGGCCGGGGTCGGCGGTCCGTAGCCGGCTGGCTCCTGCGGCCCGCCGGTACGCCCACGCCCGGCTGCCCATGGTCGCGGCCAAACGCCTCGCATGCCATTCCACGCCCGCCTGGACCTTCCTGCTGGCGCCCTGGAATTACACCTCGTCGACCGCCCTGCGGCTGAGTGAGAAAGGCCGCAGCCATTGACCCTCGGCGAGCGGCCCACGACATGCTAGGATCGTCCCGCGGTCTCGGGACAAAGGAGTAAACCGCTGAATCGTGAACCCGCGCTGCAAGCGCACGAGGCGCCGGCCGAGGCCGAGCCTTCTTCGGACGACCAGAGACGCCCCGGCGACCTGGAAGCCCTGATCCTCAAGCGCCTGGACGACGACAAGGCCCAGGACGTCATCTTCATCGACCTGAAGGACAAAAGCTCGGTCGCCGATAGCCTGATCGTGGCGTCGGGCCGCTCGAACCGTCACGTCTCGGCCCTGGCCGATCACCTGCTACGGACGCTCAAGGACGAAGGCTACGGGCGTTGCCGGGTGGAAGGCCTGCCGCACTGCGACTGGGTGCTGATCGACGCAGGCGATGTGATCATCCACCTGTTCCGTCCGGAAGTGCGGGCCTTCTACAACATCGAGAAGATCTGGTCGGTCGAGCCGCCCAAGCCGG
>CAZTMF010000685.1:0-1810 GCA_964614675.1 uncultured Caulobacteraceae bacterium
GAAATAGCCGCCGGTGTCGTCGTAGCGGGCGATCACCACCCGGTCGACGAAGGCGGTCTCGGCATGGAAAGCCTTGGAGATCTCGGGGACCAGTCTGGCCGAGAGCACTTCGGCGATCTCGATCTGCAGGGGGTCGTCCGTCTCCAGCACCAGGTCGCGGCGACGCTTCTTGCCGGCGTCCAGCTTGTTGTAGAGCGCGCCGGCCGGATCCATCGAGGCGACGGTCCCGTCGATGTGGTCGCCGGTCTCGAACCGTTCGATCAGGCGGCGGCAGAAGGCAGGGTCGAACAGGCCGGGGCGCAGCAGCACCGGGGCGGGCCAGGTCGCCTCGGCCGAGCCCGGGTCCGGCATGGCGGCGAGGGCGGCCTCGGCGGCGGCTTCGGGATCGTCGATCTCCAGGCGCGCGACCAGGCGCAGCGCGCGGTCGGCGACCAGCACGGCCGGCGCCCCGGCCGCCTCGAAGATCGCCCGGTCGGGGCAGTGGACCAGCTTCAACCCCTCGGGCGGCGCGGCCGTGAGCCAGCCAGGCGCGCCCAGCTGGACCAGGACGCGGAGGTCCGCGCCCTTCGTTTCGAAGGCGGCGCGGCGCGCGGCGAAGGCCCGCATGAGGGGTTCGATCTCGGACGGCGACATCATGGCGGCCAGCAGGAGCGCGGCAGGCCGGCCGGCCTGCTCCTCGAAGGAATAGAAGCGCTGGTCCGCGCCCATGCCCGAGCAGAACGGCAGGGCGTCGCCCAAACTCAAGCTTCCGGACTGGCGGGGCATCGGCCCTCCACGAGCGTCGTGAGACGCGGGAGGCTAAAGGCGTTTCGTTAACCAAGGGGCAATGCGCGGGGCCGAGCCTGTGCCTGCCCATGCAGATCCGCAGATCCACCTATGTGCACCTGACCCCGCTCGATGCCGAGCGGGTGCTGATCGTACACGCGATCAGCCAGCTGAGGCTGGTGGTCGACAATCAGGTCGGCGAGATCCTGGCCTGGTTCCAGGCGCCCCGGACCATGCCGGACGAACTCGGTGAGCTCCGCGAGCGCCTGTGCCTGGACGGCGAGGCGCTGGCCGGCTGCCTGGCCGCCCTGATGGAGCGAGACGTCCTCACCGGCAAGTCTCCCGAGGAGGAAGCCGCCGAGGTGGCCGAGAAGCTCGGCGCCCTGCACGGACGCGATCCCGGCGAGGCGCTGGACCGGCTGAGGCGCGAGGCCAAGGAGGGCGCGGAGGCCTACTGGGCCGTCTCCCACGCGCGAGGCGTCGAGGACCTCGGCCGGCCCATGCGCCACAGGATCGAGGTCCTGCTGTTCGGCGACTGCGAGCTTCAGATGGAGGCCGATTTCCTGCGCCGCGAAGCCGCCGGGCGCGGCGTCGAAGCCAAGGTGGCGACCAGCTTCCCCGACGACCTCAGGCTGGCCGCCGAGCGGGAACACCAGGCGATCCTGATCGGGGCCCTGCGCTCCCGGAGGCTGGTGGCCATGGGCTCGGCCGCAGACCACGGGGGCGACCCGATCGCCGTCTATCTGAACGAGGCGCGCCACCTGATCGAGGGGCTGCGGGCGCACTCCGCAAAGCCGATCCTGATCGACAACCTGCCCGAGCCCACGGTCCAGCCGCTGGGCTTCGCCGACCGGGGGCCGCACGGGCATCGCAATCGCTTCCGCCGCCTGAACCTGGCGCTGGAGGAGCTGGCCACCGCCTACGACGACGTGCACGTGGTCGATATCGCCGCGGCCCTGAACGCCGAGGGCTCGGCGCGGCTGATCGACGACGGCCTGGTGGGCTTCACCCATTTCGGCTCGCCCGGCTGGATGCTGCAGCGGCC
>CAZTMF010000686.1:0-1810 GCA_964614675.1 uncultured Caulobacteraceae bacterium
AACTCGCTGATCCCCTGCTCGACGTAGCGGGTGATGGAGTCTCCGGCGCTCGCCAGCACGCGCCGGTTGGTGCAGAACCGACTGCCTTTGAGCGTGAAGGTGAAGCCCTCGGGCGTCTCGGACTTCCACCTGGCGAAGGTCGCCGGCTTCTGGGTGGAGTAATAGGTCGAGTTGATCTCGATCGCCGTCACGTGGCGGCTGGCGTAGCGCAACTCGTCCTTCTGCTTGAGGTCGTCCGGATAGAAGACCCCGCGCCAGGGTTCGAACACCCAGCCGCCCATGCCGACATGGATCCGTGCGGACACCCGCGCCTCCCTGATTTCCGCGCGAGCTTAGGGCGGCGGGCCAGCCCGCGGAAGGCCGGCGGATCGCGAACTGTGCTTCTGAACCGAGCGCCCGGGGCGTAGGATCGGGTCATGCCGTTGGACGTCGCCTCCGAGCCCCTGGTTCCCCCGGCCGCACGCCTGCCCGATCGGCCGCTCACCGGCCTGAGGCTGATCCAGGCGATGCGGCGGAACATGCTCTCGATCTGGGGCCCGCGCGCCTATGAGCTGCCGATCATCCATGGCCGGCTCTACGGCCGCGACCGGATCCTGGTGAACGACCCCGCCGCGGTCCGGCGCGTGCTGGTCGAGAACGCCATGGCCTACGAGAAGCCGGCGCCCACGCGCCGGTTGACCCGGCCGATCATCGGCGAGGGTGTCTTCCTATCGGAGGGACCGGAATGGCGCCGGCAGCGGCGGGCGCTGTCGCCGACCTTCACGCCCAATCACGTCGAGCAGCTGACCCCCCACTTCGCCGACGCGGCCGAGGGCCTTGTTCAAGCCCTGGATGGCCGGGCGCGCAGCCAGCTGGCGCGGCCGCTGCAGGAGGCCGCGCTCGACGCCGCCTCCCGCTCGATGTTCTCCCTGCCGATCGGCGGCCAGGGCGGCCGGATCGCCGAGCTGGTGCGGGTCTATGCCGGCCGGGCCCCTTCGACATGATCGCCCAGAAGGAGCAGGACTTCGCCCTGTTCTCGCCCGGTCGGCGGGCCTTCCGCCGCCGCTGGCTCAAGGAAGTCGACCAGATCGTCGCCACCCGCCGCGCGCGGGGGGCAGGACGTCCCGACATGCTGGAGCTCCTGCTGGCGGCGCGCGATCCCGAGAGCGGCGAGCCGATGTCCGACGCCGAGATCCGAGACCAGGCGGCGACCATGCTGGCGGCCGGTTTCGAGACCACGGCCGGGGCGATGTTCTGGACCGTCTATCTGCTCTCGCGCGACGTGGCCGAGCAGGCCCGCATCCGCGCCGAGGTGCTGGCCGATCCGCCGTCCGCCTCCCTGGCCGACGTCGGCCGCCGCTGGCCGCGGCTGAGGCGCGCCGTGCTGGAGGCCCTGAGGCTCTATCCGTCCGCGCCGCTCCTGTTCCGCACGGCTCTGGAGGCCGACCAGCTGCTGAACGTGCAGGTGTCGCCGGGCGCGATCGTGGTCATCGCCCCCTGGATCATCCATCGCCACCGCAAGCTGTGGGACCAGCCCGACGCCTTCGTGCCGGACCGCTTCGCCGGCAAGGAGCGCGAGTACCTGAGCGCCGGCTCCTATCTGCCGTTCGGCGCCGGCCCGCGCATCTGCATCGGCGCCAGCTTCGCCCTGACCGAGGCCTCGATCATGCTGGCGAGCCTGCTGGCCGCCTACCAGGTGACGCTCGACGACGAGCGAGAGCTGGAGCCGCGCTCGATGATCACCACCATGCCCAGCATCGATCCCTGGTTCCGGCTTACGCCGCGTTGACGCTGTTGGCGCGGATCTGGGCCGAACCGTCGACGGCGAGGT
>CAZTMF010000687.1:0-1809 GCA_964614675.1 uncultured Caulobacteraceae bacterium
AGCCGAAGGCCGCGCCGTTGGGGGCGAGGGTCACGTTCGGGGCCTGGGCGGTGACGTCGGCGAGACTGGTCTGGTTGCGTTGTTCCAGCATCGCCGCATTGACCGCCGTGATGGCGAGCGGCGTCTTCTGCAGGTTCTGTTCGCGGAACTGGGCGGTGACCACCACCTCGCCCACCGTATTGCCGGCGGAGCCGCCAGGCGCGGCTGACGCCGCATCCTGGGCGTGGGCCGGCCGCGTCGCTGCGAGAGCCGCCAACGCCATCGCAACCGCAGACGAAGTAATGCGCCAGTTCCGGCGCCTGGTCGTCGAAGACCGATCCATGCTGTTCATCCCCGTGTTCTTGTTCACGGCCCGACCTGGACACAGCAATTCCCGCACGCCCCTGAGAGAAGAGGGCGAGCACTCTGCGGGGTTCGCTGGTCCAACCCGTCGAACCGCCGGCGTCAAGTTCCTATTTAGACTAGGAAAACCCCGCGCCCGCTGAAGCTTCTGTTGTCGAAGATCGGTGTTCTTTTTGGGGCGGGTTCAGGCGTGAAATACACTGCCTTAGATACATACTTTTCGATCTGGTCGTGAATGTAGAGAGTTGTTGCCAGATCGCCCATGTTTGGAACAATCCGGTCATTTCGCCACGCATCATTGCGGCCGCGAGATCGAAACCTCGATCAGGAATAGATGTGTCGATCTGAACATCGTTCTGAAACGAACGGACCCGAAATGTTGCTTCAGGCTGACAGAGGCGGGGCGAAAGGCGCAACGAGAGCAAAGGGAGAACGCGCCCTAGACGTGCCCCACGGTCTTCAGCCGCACCTTGGGGTGGACCTCGTTCTGGGAGATCACCACCGTCTGCCCCCTGAAGCGCTCGATGATGGAGCGGACGTAGGGGCGGATCTGGGGGCTGGTCAGCAGCACCGGCGTCTCGCCCTGCGAGGCGGCGCGCTCGAACGCGTCGCGCACGGCGCGGATGAAGTCCTGCAGCTTCGAGGGGGCCAGGGACAGCTGCTTCTCCTCGCCTGGGCCGATCAGGGCGTCCGAGAAGGCGTGCTCCCAATCGGGCGACAGGGTGACGATCGGCAGGGCGCCGTCCTCGCCGCGGCTGGCCCAGCAGATCTGGCGGCCGAGGCGGCCGCGCACATGCTCGACCAGGGAGCTGACGCTGGAGGAGTGCGGCGCGGCTTCGCCCAGGGCCTCGATGATGGTCGGCAGGTCGCGGATCGAGACCCGCTCCTTGAGCAGGGCCTGCAGCACCCGGTGCAGGGTGGTGTGGCTGACCGAGCTGGGGATCACGTCGTCGACCAGCTTCTTCTGGTCGGGCGGCAGCTCCTTCAGGAGCTTCTGCATCTCCGCATAGGAGAGCAGGTCGCTCATGTTGTCCTTGAGGATCTCGGTCAGGTGGGTGGTCAGCACCGTCGCCGGATCGACGATGGTGTAGCCCCGGAAGGTCGCCTCCTCGCGAAGGCCCTCGTCGATCCAGGTGGCGGGCAGGCCGAAGGCGGGCTCGCGGCCGTGTTCGCCCGGCAGGTCGACCTGCTGGCCGCGCGGATCCATGGCCATCAGGGCGCCCAGCCGCACCTCGCCCTGGCCGGCCTCCATCTCGCGGATGCGGATGGCGTAGCCCTGGTTGGGCAGGCGCATGTTGTCGAGGATGCGCACGGCGGGCATCACGAAGCCGAACTCGCCGGCCAGGGTCCGGCGCAGGGCTCGGATCTGGTCGGGCAGCTTGCGGCCGTCCAGGTCGTTGATCAGGGCCAGAAGGCCGTAGCCCAGCTCGATCTTGATGTCGTCGATGGCCAGGGCCGTGGCGATCG
>CAZTMF010000688.1:0-1809 GCA_964614675.1 uncultured Caulobacteraceae bacterium
CGAGATCGTCGGGGCGGACGCCCTGCAGATCTACCGCGACCTCCGCATCCTGTCCGCGCGCCCGACGCCCGAGGAAGAAGCGAGGGTTCCGCATCACCTGTTCGGCGTCGCCGATGCGTCGGAGGCCTGGTCGGTCGGCCGCTGGCTGGGGGCCGCCCGGCCGGTGCTGACGGACATCGCCGCCCGCGGCCGTCCCGCGATCGTGACGGGCGGCACGGGGCTCTCTTTCCGCGCCCTGACCCAGGGACTGGCCCAGCTGCCCAGCGTCCCTGCGGCCGTGCGCGAAAGGGCCGGAGACCTGTTCGACCGCGCCGGCGAGACCGGCTTCCGCTCCGAACTCCGCGCCCGCGACCCCGCCGCCGAGGCGCGGATCTCCCCGGGCGACCGCCAGCGACTGGTCCGCGCCTTCGAGGTGCACGAGGCCACCGGCCGCGCGCTCAGCGACTGGCAGCAGGACGCCGCGCCCGCCTTCGCCGGCGACTTCCGCGCGGTCGTGCTGGAGCCGCCGCGCGAGGCGCTTTACGCGAGGTGCGACGCCCGCTTCTCGGCCATGACCCGGGCCGGCGCCCTGGAGGAGGTCCGCGCGCTGCTGGCGCGTGGATTGGGTCCCGCCCTGCCCGCCATGAAGGCCGTCGGCGTTCGCGAGCTCGGAGCGCATCTGGAGGGGCGGATCGGACTGGACGAGGCCGTCGCCCTCGCCCAGCAGCAGACGCGCCGCTACGCCAAGCGCCAGCTCACCTGGTTCCGCAACCAGACCTCCGACTGGCCGCGCGTCACCAGCGCGGACCCGGACGTGCAGTGGGATCAGCTTCGGGCGCTTCCGTGCTTCGGTTAGCGTCCGCGCCTGGCGTCCTCATCCAGGGCCTCCTTGAACTCGCTCGAAGCCTTCAGGCGCGGCAGGTAGCGGATGGCGCGACGGCTGGAGAGGGGGAAGCTGTCTTCCGAGAGGCTGCCCCGCGCCCCGCAATAGGCCTGGCAGGAGCCGTCCTCGTCGCTCAGCACGACCTTCGAGCCCTTGCGCGACACGTGCAGCACGCAGGAGCGGTCGCCGACCTTGCCGGCGGGCGGCTCGCGGTAGACGAGGTCCGCGCCCTCGACATGCGCGATGCCCGAGAGGGCGCACTCGTGGCCGTTGTAGAACTCCAGATGGGTCCGGACGTAGGCGGCGCCGGGGCCCGTCGGCGCGATCTCCAGGATGTCCTCCGAGACGTAGGTCTCGCCGCTCACCAGACCGTTCTTGAAGTGGGTCTTGTAGACGCCGGCCAAGGCTTCGGGCAGCGAGGGGACCGCCGCCAAGGCCGATCCGGCGATGACGACCGCGGCCAGAACCGCGCCGAGAGCACGCATCAGGCATTCCCCATCCGACCCGTCGCCGACTGTGGATCGGACCGCCGCCAGAGGCAATTCGTTGCGCCGAACCCCCGCCTTGACCCTTTCTTAGGGGCGTGGCATCACCCTGGCCTCGAATTGGAGCAACGCCCTTGCGCGCCATCCTCGTACTTACGGAGCGACCGATCCCGGCCTGATCGCAAGATCAGCCGCCGTCGGTCGCGCTTGCCAAGGCCCCTTCGAGGGCCTTTTTTCATGCCCGCCTCCAGCCCGAAATGACGCCATGACCGTCCACCAGACCATCGAATCCGAAGCCAAGACCGAGACCATGACCGGGGCGGAAATGGTCGTGCGCGCGCTCAAGGACCAGGGCGTGGAGGTGATCTTCGGCTATCCGGGCGGGGCCGTCCTTCCGATCTACGACGCCCTGTTCCACGAGAACGAGCTGCGCCACGTGCTGGTGCGCCACGAGCAGGGCGC
>CAZTMF010000689.1:0-1807 GCA_964614675.1 uncultured Caulobacteraceae bacterium
ATCTGGAACGAGTTCAGCCGCCAGAAGAAGGCGCTGGAGGTGCTCAAGGTCTATGCGGAAAAGGGCCAGGAGCCGCCCGAGAGCGTCCTGCAGATCCTGGGCAGCGCCTCGGTGCGCAGCCCGCGCCGCAGAGGCGCCAGCCTGTCTGCCGCCACCTTCTTCGGTGTCCTCGCGGCCGGCTTCGCCGCCCTGGCCGTCTGGACCTATGCGACCGACGGTCCATATCCGTTCATCATGGGCTGGACCATCGCCGCCATCGCCCTCGGAGCGCTCTGCGCCAGCAATATCGTCGGAGCGTTGACGGCGCAGCGCCAGAATGACGAGTGACGCGGACGACGCGCGGCTCCTCGCCGAGGCGCGAGCCGGATCCCGGCTCGCGCTGTCGCGCCTCATCGACCGCCACCAGCAGGCGGTCCGCGGGTTTCTGCGGCGTGTGGCCGCCGACCGCGAGGAAGCGGACGACCTGGCGCAGGAGACCTTCGTGACCGCCTGGACCCAGCTCTCCTCCTGGAGGGGCCAGTCCAGCGTCCGCGCCTGGCTGCTGGGCATCGCCTGGCGCAAGGCGAGGAGCTCGGGCCGCTCGATGTTCCGCCGCATGGCCCGCGACCGGGCCTGGTCGGAGGCCGAGGCCCTGATCCCGGCGTCCCAGGTGAGCGCCGAGGACCGGCTGGCGCTGGAGAGGGCGATGGGGGGGCTGAACCTGCAGCAGCGCGCGGCGGTGGCCTTGTGCCTAGCGGAGGACTATTCCCACGCCGAGGCGGCCGGGATCCTCGGCCTGCCCCTTGGCACTCTGAAGTCGCAGGTTCTGCGCGGTCGCGCTAAGCTGCTCGAAGTCCTGGAGGCCCAGCCATGACCGACGCGGATGTGAAGCTGAAGGCCCTGTTCGCCGCGGAGGTCCCGCCGGCGATGGACGCCCACTTCCGCCTGGCGGTGTTCGAGCGGATGGAGAAGCGGCAGGCGGCCCTGAAGCTGGCCGTGGTGGTCGGCGTGGGCGTCCTCGCCACCGCCGGAACGGCGGTGCTCTCGCCGCAGCTGAACCAGCTCCTGCCCCCGGGCATGATGCTGGTCGCCGGAGGCGCTCTCGCCACCGCCGCCAGCGTCTGGGGCGTGCTGCAGATCCGCCGGCCGATCTAGATCCCGCCTCGCGCCGCTGCCGAACTGGGCGGCGCCATGGATGATTCCCGGCGCCGTGCGCCGGCGCTAGCCAGATCCCCTGCGTGCGCCCAAGCTGCGGGAGTCGCCGCGTCGAGGCGTCCGGCGGATGGGGGGTGGCCGTGGCCAAGATTCCAGCGGGCGTGGGGCCCAGCAACGCCCAGGTGCTGGTGCTGGTCGGAGCCACCGGCGACCTGTCGAGGCGAAAGCTGCTGCCCGGACTGTTCCACCTGTGCCGGTCGGGCTTCATCCCCGCCTGCCGCATCGTCGGGGTCTCGCTGGACGAGATGGACGCGGACGCTTTCCGGGCCTTCGCCAAGGCGGCGCTCGACGAGTTCATCCCCGGCCAGGTCAAGGCGGCGGACTGGGCCTCCTTCGCCCAGGCGCTCGACTACACGTCGCTCGCCGCCGGTCCCCCGGCGCTGAAGGCGGCGGTGCTGAAGGCGGAGAAGGCACTCGGGGGAGACGTGAGCCGCGTGCACTATCTCAGCGTGCCCCCGGCCGCCGCCCTGCCGGCGGTGCGGATGCTGGCCGACGCCGACCTGGTGGAGCGCTCGCGCATCATCATGGAGAAGCCGTTCGGCACCGACCTGGAAAGCGCCAGGGCCCTGAACGCCCGGCTGCACGAGGTGTTCGACGAGGAGCAGATCTTCCG
>CAZTMF010000690.1:0-1790 GCA_964614675.1 uncultured Caulobacteraceae bacterium
CGGGAAGTGCGCGTCGAGGCGCGCAAGATCACATGGCCGAGCTGGCGCGAGACCTGGATCACATCGCTGATGGTGGCCATCATGGTGGTGATCACGGCGGTGTTCTTCTTCGTGGTCGACCTGGTTCTGAGCCTTGGAGTCACCCAGATCCTGAAGCTGGGCGGCTGAGGAACGAAATATGAGCGAAGCGCACGCCATCCCGGCCGGCAATCCTCGGCACAAGTGGTACATCGTCCACGCCTACTCGAACTTCGAGAAGAAGGTGGCCGAGTCCATCCGCGAGCAGGCCAAGGCCCAGGGCCTCGAGGAAAACTTCTCCGACATCCTGGTGCCGACCGAAGACGTGGTGGAGATCCGCCGCGGCCGGAAGATCAACTCCGAGCGGAAGTTCTTCCCGGGCTACGTCCTGGTGAAGATGGACATGTCCGACGAGGCCTATCACCTGGTGAAGAACACCCCGAAGGTGACCGGCTTCCTGGGCTCCGGGCTCAAGCCGATGCCGGTCTCCGAAAAGGAAGTGGCGCGGATCATCGGCGCCATCGAAGAGGGCGTCGAGCACGTCAAGCCGACCATCTCCTTCGAGATCGGCGAGAAGGTGAAGGTCACCGACGGCCCGTTCGCCAGCTTCGACGGCTCTGTGGAAAGCGTCGACGAGGACCGCGCCCGCCTGCGCGTCTCGGTCTCGATCTTCGGCCGCGCGACGCCTGTGGACCTCGAATACGGCCAGGTCGAAAAGACCACCTGATCCTCGGCCCGCGGGCCTGGGGTCAGTTGGGCTGATGGGGATGGCGCGCAAGCACCGCGGCGGCGCCCTGAGTGGGCGGCTGTCCGACCAGGGTGTTCTGGAACGCGGCGATCCGCCACCCCGAGACCGTACGCTCCGCAGCCAGCGTGGGGCGCGCCTCGAACGTCGATCCGTCGGCGAGGGTCAAGGCGCATAGAGTGAAGACCAAGGCCGCGCTCGTTCCCAAGGGGCGGATCTTCTCGATCGATGCGACGTAGTGGCTGCCCTTGTAGATCGTGTCGAAGATCGCGCGGTGGCCTTCGACGATCGCGGGCCGGCCCGTGAAGTGCATGCCCAGCACATGGATGAAGTCCGCGTCTTCGGCGAACTCGGCCGCCCACGCTTCGGCGTCAGACCGGTTCCAGGCGGCCTCCAACCGGGCCACGATGTCGCGCAACGCCTGCTCGTCCTGCATCCCGGATATCCCCCTCTGGAGCAGGTGAGGTGATATGAACTCCAGGACGGGCGCAAGCGACGCGGCTTGAGCCGCCGCCTGCGCTCTGATATCAGCCGCCGCCTCCGCTTTCGGGCGGGGTTCAAATCCGTGGGAGGGGCTGCCCGCACCACGGCCACGGGTCCAGGTACGCCTGGGCCGTTTCGTAGGAGACAGAGAGACATGGCCAAGAAGATTCTCGGCTACATCAAGCTGGAGGTGCCCGCCGGCGCCGCCACGCCATCGCCGCCCATCGGGCCGGCGCTGGGCCAGCGCGGCGTGAACATCATGGGCTTCTGCAAGGAGTTCAACGCCCGCACCGGCGAGATGGACAAGGGCACGCCCCTGCCGACGGTGATCACCGTCTACCAGGACAAGTCGTTCACCTTCGTCACCAAGACCCCGCCGGCCAGCTTCCTGCTGAAGAAGGCGGCGGGCGTGCAGAAGGGCTCTGGGACCACCGGACGCGACACCATCGGCAACATCACCCGCACCCAGCTGCGCGAGATCGCCCAGGTGAAGATGAAGGACCTGAACGCCAACGACATCGAAGCGGCCGCCCGCATCATCGAA
>CAZTMF010000691.1:0-1778 GCA_964614675.1 uncultured Caulobacteraceae bacterium
GAGCTCCACAGATGGTTCTGATCCTGCACCAGGGCGAGGAAGGCCTTCGGATCCCAATGCACGCCCCCGGCGGCGAGCATGATCGCGCCGAACACCACCGCCTCGAAGGCGATCACCATCACGATGCCGATGATGGCCAGCAGCAGGCCCAGGCCGAACAGCTTCCAGCCGTGACGCCGCGTCAGGCCCCAGGACTCGAACAGCCGGAAATTGCTCTCGGCGAAGGTCATGGGCGCGGCCAGGGAGAACCGCACGCAGACGCCGATGAAGATGGCGAAGAGCACCAGTCCGATGGCCACGAAGGAGCAGGTCCGCGCCGCCCAGTCCACGTGCTGGCCTTCGAACACGGCGTTCAGGCCGAAGCCCAGGCCGACGCCCACCAGGACCAGCACCAGCAGCAGGACCACCGCCAGGATGCGCATGACGAAGTTCAGCAGGGCCAGCCAGAGCTCGCGCGGCCCGATCCGCAGATAGGCCAGGCCCCGGTTGCGAGGCTCGAGCGTGGCGCGGAACACGGCGGCGGTGAGGATCGCCTGGGCCGCCAGGGTGGTCAGGAACATGATGGGCTGGAACAGCATCATCTTGGCGTGGAACGGCGCCATCATCTCGGGGAAGTTCGCCGGCGGCGCCATTCCCGGATGCAGGTTGCGGAACAGCGAGATGAAGTCCGGGCCGAGCACGCTCACCACCACCCAGAGCGGCAGCGCCATGCCGACGACAAGATAAGTCAGGCCCCAGGCCATGACCGAGATGGGCCGGCGGCCCATCAGGCCAAAGCCAGACCCCAAAGCGTCACCGATCGAAAAGTCGGCCATTGCGTTCCCCCCAGAAGCTGGCCGGGCATATTAACCATTTCCTGCCCAATTCCACAGCAAACCTTTCACGACACTTCCGGCCGGCTTATGTCCGGCCCATGAATTCCATCCACATCATCGGCGGCGGACTCGCGGGGTCGGAAGCGGCTTGGCAGGCGGCGGAGGCCGGCGCGCCCGTGGTCCTGCACGAGATGCGGCCGGTCCGCGGCACCGATGCGCACCAGACCGACGGACTGGCCGAGCTGGTCTGCTCCAACTCGTTCCGCTCGGACGACGCCATGTTCAACGCCGTCGGCCTGCTGCACGCCGAGATGCGGGCCTGCGGCTCGCTGATCATGGCCGCCGCCGACGCCCACCAGGTGCCGGCCGGCGGCGCGCTGGCGGTCGACCGCGAGGGCTTCTCCGCCGCGGTGACGGGGCGGCTGGAAGCTCACCCCGGAATCCGCATCCAGCGCGAGGAGATCTCAGGCCTGCCGCCCGCCGAGTGGGACAGCGTGATCGTGGCCACCGGGCCCCTCACCTCGCCGCCGCTGGCCGCGGCGATCCTCGAGCGCACCGGCGAGGACGCCCTGTCGTTCTTCGACGCCATCGCGCCGATCGTGCACGCCGGCTCGATCGACATGGACGTGGCCTGGCGGCAGTCGCGCTACGACAAGGCCGGCCCCGCCGGCGACACCGCCGCCTACATCAACTGCCCGATGGACAAGGCGGCCTACGAAGCCTTCGTCCAGGCCGTGCTGGCCGGCCCCAAGTCCGAGTTCAAGGCGTGGGAGGACGTCCCCTATTTCGAGGGCTGCCTGCCGATCGAGGTGATGGCCGAACGGGGGGTCGAGACCCTGCGCTTCGGCCCCATGAAGCCGGTGGGCCTGACCGATCCGCACCGGCCGGACCAGAAGCCCTATGCCGTGGTGCAGCTGCGCCAGGACAATGCGCTGGGCACCCTGTTCAACATGGTGGGCTTCC
>CAZTMF010000692.1:0-1778 GCA_964614675.1 uncultured Caulobacteraceae bacterium
GAGCATGAAGGCCGTCGGTCGGCGCAGCGGGTCGTCGACGTAGAACTCGGTCAGCTGCTCGCCCCAGTCCTTCAGCGAGGCGATGGTTTGGGCCACGGGATGATGGAAGAAGGTGGCGATGACGAAGTCGATCTCCTGCTTCTCCATCGCGACCCGGTCTTCATAGTTCATGCGGTTGAAGACGCCGGTCGCCGGCTGGGCGGACCACAGGATCTGGTCGGAGTTCTTGAGCGGCAGGTTGGCGAAGGGGCAGATCACCCACGGTGCGCCCTTGGCGCAGGATTCCCTGAGATAGGTCCGGCCGGGACCGTCGGAGATCACCAGGGCCATCATGAACGGCGGGCGGCGCAGGTGGTCGCCGGTGTGCAGGTAGATCGCCTCGGCATAGACGAAGAGGGCGACCATGGCCGAGATGATGCCGACGCCCGCGATCTGGACGTAGCCGCGGATGGCGGACTTCGGCGCCTTCATCAACCGCGCCAGCGCCACGCCGACCACGACCATGGCGATCATCAGCAGCGGGTGCGAGCCGTGGAACACCAGGGTCACGCCGACCAGGATCCCCACGGCCGGCTTCTCCCAGCGGGTCAGCTGGTCGCGGTAGAACAGGAGCAGGGCCGCCCCAATCACCAGCAGGCTGGCGAAGATGTCCGGCATGGCGAAGCTCGCCACCCAGGGCAGGCTCGTGCCCAGCGAGAGCGCCGCCATCAGGGCATAGTAGGTCCAGCCCGGCGCCTCGGCGGCGATGGCGCGCCACAAGAGGAAGATCATCCAGGCGCAGGCCAGCACCTGGACGGCGGTCAGCAGCCAGAGCGTGCCCCGGTGCGCCAGGGTGTAGAGGAAGATGCCGTAGTATGGCGAGCGGGCGCCCACGTTGGAGTGGTCGAAGTGCTTGTGCCACTTCAGGAGTTCGGCGGCCTGCTTCTGCTCTTCGGTGACCGGGACAGGCTCCTTCTCGTGCAGGAAGGTCCGGCGGAGCGCCTGATAGAAGCGGGCGCCGTGGATCATGTAGTCGCGCGTGTCGGTGAACACGTTTGGACGGCCGACGACCGCCACGAAGCTCATGACGATCAACGCGCCGAGAAGGGCGGGCACGAGGCTCGGGAGGCGTCGGGTCATCGGCGCTTAGCGTCTGATCGTGAACACGGAGGCGAGGAATCCGGACGCGGCCAGTTGCACGGCCACGGCGATGCCGGTCAGCGATATCACCAGGATGCGCAGCACGTCGTAGACCTGGATCGGCCCGAAGCCCAGCGCCGCCCAGCGCCCGAAGGCCCAGACCGCGCCGCCTAGGCCGCAGACCAGCACCCCGAACGCCACGCGCAAGGTGGTCTCCAGCGTCAGGCCCAGCAGGAACGGGTGCAGGCCCTTGGCCTTGGGCGGCGGCAGGAAGCCTTCGACCATGGCGTAACGCCGCGCCAGGGCCCCGAACATCAGGAGCTGCATCCCGATCAGCACCGCGAAGCACGAGGCGATCAGGGAGTGGATGTCGAGCACCAGGTCCGGCGACAGCCGCACCGCGCCGCGCCAGAGCAGGGCTGCGCCCATGGCGCCCAGGAAGACCAGGGCCGCGCCGGGGTAGATGAACAGGAACTTGGGACTGTGCAGCAGCAGGAAGCGCAAATGGCGCCAACCATCGCGCCAGGTCTTGAGATGTGGCGCGCGCGAGCGGCCGTCCGGCTTCAGGGTGGTGGGGGTCTCGGTGATGGCCACGCCGTAGAGGGCCGCCTTGACCACCATCTCGCTGGCGAACTCCATGCCCGGGCTCTTGAGGCCCA
>CAZTMF010000693.1:0-1769 GCA_964614675.1 uncultured Caulobacteraceae bacterium
TGAAGGTGCTCGATATCGAGGTCGTGGCGCGCGTCGACCACAGCGGTTTTGGGGCCGAAGCCCAGCTGACCAGCTCGGGCATCCTGGCCCTGGTCAAGCACATCCACCAGGTCGCCTCGAGTCAGGGGCGCATCGAGGGCGGTGAACCCAGGCCGGGGGAATTCCAGACCCAGAGCCTGGCCGGCAAGACCCGGCGCAAGATCCACACCGTCTGGCGAGGCGGCGATGTCAGCATGAGCGCCCAGCCGGCCTTCGACAGCCTGGGCGAGCCGCCCGCCAGCCCGCAGCAGAAACTGGCGGCCGCCGATCCCCTGACCCAGCTGATGCGCATGACCCTGGGCGGCTCCCGCGAGCGGACCTGCGACCGCTCCTACCTCTTCTTCGACGGCAAGCAGCTCTACGCCCTCGACTTCGGGCCCGCGGGCGACGCGCCCCTGACCGCGGCGGACCAGCGCCTCGGGCTCACCGGGCCCTTCCGTTGCGACATCCACTATCGCGAGGTCGCCGGCTTCAAGAAGAAGCCGCCCAGCAAGCGCAACCAGGGACTCAACCGCCCGATCGAGTTGGAGTTCGCGCGCATGGGCGCGGACGGCCCCTTGCTGATCACCAACCTGCGCGCCGACACGCCGCTCGGCAGGGCCAGCATCGACCTCGTCCGGGTTCAGGAGAGCGGCCGGTCGCCCTTCCGGCCGGGAACCTCTCTTGTGGCCGGACTCCCTTCGTCGCCCTAGATATGGTATAGAACAAACCCCGAATCGGTTGAAGTCACTGATTCGGACACGTTTTGTTTTGCCCCCGTTCTTGCGCGCGGCCTGACCGATTTAACCTCTGTCGAAATCGCAAGATGTCGCCGGCCGGGGTTCCTGTCCCGCTTGTCGGCGCGGATTGAATCCCCCACCTTCGCACTATGAGCGACCGCCCGACCGGCCGTCCCCCACCGCAGCTGAAGGCTGTGCTCGGGCCCACCAATACCGGAAAGACCCACCTCGCGGTCGAGCGGATGCTGGGCCACCAATCGGGGATGATCGGCCTGCCGTTGCGCCTGCTGGCGCGCGAAGTCTACGATCGCATCGTCAAGGTGCGGGGACCACGGTCTGTCGCCCTGATCACCGGCGAAGAGAAGATCACTCCGCCGCGGCCGCAGTATTTCGTCTGCACCGTCGAGGCCATGCCGCTGAACCGCGAGGTCGAGTTCCTGGCGGTCGACGAGATCCAGCTGGCGGCCGACCCTGAGCGGGGCCACGTCTTCACCAACCGCCTGCTCCACGCCCGGGGGCTCAGCGAGACCATGCTGCTGGGCTCGGACACCATGGCCCCCCTGATCCGACGCCTGGCTCCCCACGCCGAGTTCCAGACCCGCGAGCGCTTTTCCAAGCTCACCTATGCCGGGCCGCAGAAGCTGACCCGCCTCCCGCGCCGCTCGGCCGTGGTCGCCTTCTCGGCGGAGGCGGTCTACGCCATCGCCGAGCTTATCCGCCGCCAGCGCGGCGGCGCGGCCGTGGTCATGGGCGCTCTCAGCCCTCGCACCCGCAACGCCCAGGTCGCCCTCTACCAATCCGGCGAGGTCGATTTCCTGGTGGCGACCGACGCCATCGGCATGGGGCTCAACATGGACGTGGATCACGTCGCCTTCGCCGGACTGCGAAAGCACGACGGGCGCAGGTCCCGCTGGCTCTACGCCCACGAAATCGGCCAGATCGCCGGACGCGCCGGACGCTACCGCACCGACGGCACCTTCGGCGTCACCGGCGATTGCCCAGAGATCGATC
>CAZTMF010000694.1:0-1769 GCA_964614675.1 uncultured Caulobacteraceae bacterium
CGTCTCCGGCGCGCCCGGCTGGCAGTTCCAGGGGTGGAATTCGGTCGAGCCGCTCTGGGCCGCCGCGATCAGCGCCTCGGCCGTGTCGATCTGGATGTAGGGCTCGCGGTCTCCCGACACGGTGACGAGCGTGATCAGGGACGACGTGCCGGCGCCGCCGTGGCGCTGGAAGAAGCGCTGCTTGCCGGTGATCCCATCCGGCGTTCGGACCAGTGAGCAGGGCCTGCCCTTGATGTGCGGGATCATCCAGCCGGCGACGGCTTCGAGATATCGGGCCAGCTCGATCTTGGTGGTGGCCGGCTCGCCGCCTTCCGCCGGCCAGAGCGCTTTCTGCGGATTGGAGATCGAGACGCCCAGCACGACAGAGCCGCCTGAGGCGGGAGCCGCCTGCTGGGACGGCGGATCGCCGGCGTCCTTGGCCGCGGCCTCTTCGCCCGCCGCGCCCTCGGCGTGGATCTCCCGGGCCGGCTTGTCCTCACGCAGGCCCTTGAAACTGGCCTGGCGGATGTGGCCGTCGCCGGTCCAGCCGGCGAACTCGATCTCGGCCGCGAGCTCGGGCTTCACCCAATGCACGCCGGCGGTCTTCTTCGGCGCGTCCTTGCCTTCGAAGGGGGATTTGTCGGTCTCGAGCTTCTTCAGCCGGGGCGCCAGCAGCTCGACCTTGTCGCGGCCGAAGCCGGTGCCGATGCGGCCGACGTGGATCAGCTTGCCGTCGCGGTAGACCCCGGCGATCAACGAGCGGAAGCTGGAGCCCGTGGTGGTCCAGCCGCCGATCACCACCTCCTGGCCGCCCCGGCATTTCGCCTTGGTCCACGCATCGCCGCGGCCCGAGCGGTAGGGGGCGTTGAGCCGCTTGGAGACGATGCCTTCCAGGTCCATGCGGCAGGCCGATTTCAGCACCGCATCGCCCGCGCTGGAGAAGTGCTCCACGTAGCGCAGGCGGGGGGAGGCAGGCGCCGCCTCCACGATGGCCTTCAGCCGGGCCTTGCGGTCGGCCAGGGGCAGGGCCCGAAGGTCCTCCCCCTCGGCGTAGAGAGCGTCGAACACATAGAAGACCAGGGCTCCGGTCTTGCCGCTGGAAAGCGCCGCCTGAAGGCCGGCGAAGTCGGGCTTGCCATCCTGATCCAGCGCCACGGCCTCCCCGTCGTAGAGGCCGTCCGGCAGCTTGCCGCCGTCCTTGGCGATCTCGGGGAACCTGGAGGTCCAGTCCAATCCCTTGCGGGTCCGAAGCTCGCCCTTGCCCTTCTGCACCCTGAGCTGCAGGCGATAG
The DNA here is from genome assembly GCA_964614675.1 of uncultured Caulobacteraceae bacterium. Taxonomy (GTDB): domain Bacteria; phylum Pseudomonadota; class Alphaproteobacteria; order Caulobacterales; family Caulobacteraceae; genus JANWHQ01. The sequence continues at coordinate 1,271 of CAZTMF010000694.1, forward strand.
CCGTCGAACTTGATCTCGTGGGCCCAGTCCGGGCCGGGCGGTGGCCGGTCGACCAGCTTGGTCAGCTGGGGCTCAACGAACCTCGGCAGCTCGGAGGTCTTCTTGCCGTGACGCGCAGGCCCGGCCTTGGCGGCCGGTGGATCGACCTTGTTCGAGTTCCAGATCGCGTCGGCCGGCGCCGCCTTGCCCTTGCCCGTCATGAACGGCTTGGGACCCTTGCCCTTGCCCCCGGCGATGGCCTCCATCCCGCGCCCCGAGGCGATGGAGCTGTCGTTGTCCTGAAGGAACTCGTCGTGATCGCCGTCGCGTTCCTTGCCATCGTGCGCCTTGATCAGAAGCCAGTTGGTGCGCTTGGAGCGCTCGCGGTCCTTGTCCAGCCGGACCAGATGCCAGGCCCCCTTCATCCGTTCGCCATCGAAGACCGCGGTGAGATGGCCCTTCTTCAGTTGGGCGGCGATGCTCATCGTCCCCTCGGGCGCCCAGTAGCCCCGGTCCCACA
>CAZTMF010000695.1:0-1763 GCA_964614675.1 uncultured Caulobacteraceae bacterium
CCGGGGGCCTCAGGCCTTGGCCGAGCGTCCCCGCCGGGGTGCGGGGGCGGTCTCGGCGGTCTCGGATGCTTCGGGAGAGCGGCGACGTCCGCGCCGGCCGAGGCCCTGGGCTTCGTAGTCCAGAGCGGCGCGATGGAGCTTGCCCAAGGTGGCGTCGAGCTGGGCGATCTCTTCCTTGCTGACCTGCCGCAAAAGGGCGTCTTCGTAATCCAGGGCGACCGCGCTCATCTGCTCGAACAGCCGTTTGCCCTTGGGGGAGAAGTGCAGCATCAGGAGGCGTCGATCCAGGGGATGCAGCACCCGCAGCACGTAGCCGCGCGAGATCAGTTCGGTGGTGGCCCGGCTGATCGCGCTCTTCTCGGTCGAGAGATAGCTGGCGAGATCGCGGGTCGACACAGGCCCCTGCGAGCCCAGGAGCGACATGATCCGCCAGTGGGCGGACTTCAGGCCAAACCGCGAATACATGGCTTCGGCCAGCACCCGGCTGATCGCCCCGACCGGGAAGGTCAGATGATAGGGAAGATAGCGATGATAGTCATAGGGCCGCCGGGCCTGTGGCCCGGTGGGTCTTTCGGGGTCTGCGCCGCCTGTCTTGGCCATCGTCTTCTCCGGCGCCCTGGCGCGCGCGCAGGGAAGCGATCCCCTAGCGTCTCAATGGTTGCGAGACAAGCGAAGCGAGGCAAGGTTCGGGGCCGCGGGCGGCTTGACCCAGGTCGTTGCGTCGCGCAATGATATGGCCAAATCGGGAGCCGCTGCGGCCATCCAATGGCCTTGGGCGGACATCCGTCGCAACTCGAGGGAGATGAAGCGTGACCCAGGCCGAGAGCTTGCCTCATCACGTCCACCTGGTGGGGGCCATCGGGCTGGACACGGTGCCAGAGACCTACGAGACGCTCGGCCGGGTGTTGGGCGATCGCCTGAAGCGCGTGCCCGATGGCGAGCCCGGTGGCCGGCGGATGTGGATCGCCTGGCAATTTCCGCTGCTCAGGGCCAATCCATACCTGCAGGCTGTGCCGCCCGAGCCCGGCCAATCGATCATCTTTTTCCCCTACGTCCGGCTGGCGGACGGCGTGGATCCCAAGGATCTGAAGTTCAGCGAGCTCGGCTACGCCCGGGAAGCCATGGCTTCCTACGCCGAGTTCAAGCAGGCCAAGGCGGCCGGCCAGCTGCCCGCCCACGTCCGCTTCCAGGTGTCCTTGCCGACCCCCTACGCGGTGGTCTCCGCATTCTGCGTGGCGGCGGACCAGCCCAAGATCGAGCCGGCCTATGAGAAGGCCATGCTGCGGGAGGTGGCCACCATATGCCGCGTCGTCCCGCACCACGAGCTGGCCCTGCAGTGGGACGTCTGCCCCGAGATGGTGGCCTGGGATGGCCGCCTGCCGCGGATGAGCAATCTGCCCGATCCCAAGGCGGCCATACTGGAGCGGATGAAGCGGATCTCCGAAGCGGTTCCCGTCGACGTCGAGCTCGGGTACCACCTCTGCTACGGCGACGTGGACGGCAAGCACTTCATCGAGCCCATCGACGCAGGAAAGCTCGTCGAGCTGGCCAACGCCCTCGCCGAGACGGTCGATCGGCCGATCGCCTACATCCACATGCCGGTGCCGATCGAGCGGTCGGACGAAGCCTATTTCGCGCCGCTGGCGGGCCTGAAGCTGAAGCCGGGGACCGAGCTCTTCCTCGGCTGCGTGCACGCAGCCGACGGTGTCGAGGGGACCAAGAAGCGGATCGCCGCGGCCCGCAAGTTCGCGCCCGACTTCGAG
>CAZTMF010000696.1:0-1763 GCA_964614675.1 uncultured Caulobacteraceae bacterium
TCATGGTCGCGGCGGCCGCCCTGGCCGCCGCGCCCGCCTTCGCCCAGGACTTTACGCCCGAGCAGATCATCCGGCGCCACGTCGAGGCGGCGAACCGAGGCGACAGCGCCGCCATGGCCGCCGACTACGCCGAGGACGCCGAGATCCTGGAGATGGGGCGGGCCATCCACGGCCGCGCCGCGATCCAGGCGGCCTTCGATGGGATATTCGGGCCCAAGGCCAAGACGAAGTTCACGGTCACCCCGACCCGCATCTGGTCGGACGGCGACACCGGCTTCATCACCTGGACCGGCAATGGCGGGGCGGTGAAGGGATCGGACACCTACCTCGTCCGCCACGGCAAGATCCTGGCGCAGGCGGTGTTCTTCGTCGGCGCGCCGGCCGCACAGTGAGGCCCGCGCCGGGGGACCAGGCGTCGGACTGAGGCCGCTTCACCACCTGGCAAGCTCGTCGCCCTAGGCTGAGCTGAGGGCGGCGACGCTCGTGAGCCAGGGCCGACGACACGATGGAGTTCCGCTGCGGCGCTTGCGGCTTCCGCTCCTTCCACGCCCAGATGTTCGTCGAGGAGCAGCGGAACGAGCTCTTCACGCGACGCCGCTGCATCGGCTGCGGACCGGCGCATTCTGGTCACGGCGGCCGCGCCGCGATCGTGCTGACCGTCGCGCTTTTGCTTCTGGTCTCGGTCTGGATCGGACAGCCCCATACCCTCCTTGGCTACCTTTGCGTGTCCGCCGCCTCGCTGGCGCCCGCCGCCTTCTTGACGTCGGTGACCCATGAGCTCGGCCACGCCGCAGCGACCTGGATGACCGGTGGCCGGGTCTTGAGCATCATGGTCGGTTCCGGACCCGTCGCCTGGAGGCTACGGACGCCCCTTTTTGAGCTGGAAATGGCCGACAACCCCCTGTGGGGCGGGCAGGTCCAACGCCTTCATGGCGACGCCGCGCCCGGGCGATGGAAGGAGGCCGTCGTCCTGGCCGGCGGGTCCGCGGCCAACATCCTCGCCGACATGGCGCTGTTCGCCCTTCTGGGTTGGCTCGACGCGGGGCGGCGACCGGGCGAGCCGTGGTCCGGCGCCATGGTGGCGATCCTGGCCCTGGCGGCGGCCCAGACCCTCTCGGCGGTGATGAACCTCTGGCCCTGGAGCTTCCAGCGCGACGGGGACGTGCTCGCAACCGACGGAGGCCGCCTGCTGATGCTGTTCCGCGACGCGGGCGTCGAGGAGCTGCTGGCCCGGGCCCGCAGCAGGGCCATGGGCCCCGCCTTGCTTCGCGAGGGCCGCAAGGTCGAAGCCTGCGAGGAAGCCGCGCGGGCCTGGATGCTGCACGGCGGGGCGTCGCTGTTCTCGAGCCTGGTGGACTGCGCCGACAAGGCGGCCGGGCCGGAGGCGGCGGTGCGAATCTATCTCGATCAGGCCAGGCGGATGCCCGGCGTCGAGGATTTCGACGCCGAGTGGTCTGCAGCGATGGGCAAGCTCGCCTGGCGCGCGCTGCTCGCCCAGCGCCCGGACTGGGTGGATCTCGCAGATCGGCTCTCGGCGCGGGCCGCCGAGCTGAACCCGCGCGGTCCCGTCAAGGCGACGCGCGGCGCAATCCTGATGGCCAAGGGCGAGCTGGCGGCCGGCGAAGCCATGATCCTGGCCGCCCTTCCGGAGATCGAGGCCGCCACGGACAAGGCCGAGTTCTGCGACTTCCTCGCCCGCCACAGGCTCGCCGGCGGCGAAGACTACCTGGGCGCCGAATACGCCAGACTGAGCCGGCATCTCG
>CAZTMF010000697.1:0-1758 GCA_964614675.1 uncultured Caulobacteraceae bacterium
GGCATGCCGCGCATCATGCTCATGCCCTATCCGTTCGAGATCAAGGCGGAGCGCGGCTACCTGGCCTTCCTGTTCGGCTGGTACCGCTGGTACCGGCTCGTCGACATGAGCGGGCAGGAGCCGCAGTTCGAGCTGCCCACGACCATGGGCTACTCCGCCGGACGCTGGGAAGGTGGCGCCCTGGTGATCAAGACCACGGGCCTCGAGGACGAGACCGTGCTGGACGCCTCCGGCCTGCCGCACTCGGACCAGATGACCCTCACCGAGCGGCTTCGCGTCCTGCCGGACGGCCACCTGGAGGAACGCTTCACCATCGACGATCCGGCCTTCTACACCCGTCCCTGGACGGCGGTGGCCACCTATCATCCGGCCCCGGCGGGGATCGTCAGGGACGACATCTGTCCGGACCGCATCGCCCGCGGCGAGCCGGCCGTCGCCGGCAGGGGAGGTCCGCAATGATCCGTCTCGGCAAGGCCGCGGCCGGCGCCTCGGCCCTCTGGCTGGCGCTGCAGGGACCGGCGCTCGCCCAGGCCTTTTCGCTGCCGCCGACGCCCGAAGCGCCCGGCCGCGCACCATCCGAGCCCCGGTATCTGGGGGGCATGTGGGACTCCGAGCGCTTCTTCTTCCAGATCGAGAACCCGCCGCTGTCGCCGGACGCCAAGGCCAAGGTGGACGGTTATCGGGCGGCGATGAAGTCGGGGAAGATCCTCTCCACCGCCTGGACCTCCTGCCGGCCGGGGGCGGTGTCGGCCATGGTCATGGCGATGAATTCGATCATGGTCCTGCAGTCGCCCAAGGAGATCACGCTGCTGTTCGAAGAGCCCCGGCTGGTGCGCCACATCCGCATCGGCGGGACCCATCCGCGGCGGCTGGCGCCCAGCTACCTCGGGGACTCGATCGGTCACTGGGAGGGCGACACCCTGGTGGTCGACACCATCGGCTACAACGGCGACTTCGAGCTCGACGCCTTCGCCCTGCCCACCAGCCGCAAGCTCCACACCATCGAGCGCCTCACCAAATCGGCCGACGGCAAGCGGGTCGACGTCCAGGTGACCATCATCGACCCCGAGCACTACAGCCGCCCGTTCACGGCCAGCCGCGGCTGGAAGGTCAGCGGCCAGCGTCACCAGCTCGAATACGATTGCATGGAGAACCCCCGGGAAGAGGAGTTCTCCAAGGCCTACTTCATCAAGGACCGCTACCGGCCGACCTGCATGCGCTACGAAGGCGAGGGAACGGCGATGTCCCGCATCGTCTGCCGCAAGCCGGAATAGCAGCGGCCGAGAAGCCGGGATCGCGCCGCCGCCGTCACGCCTCCTGCGGAAACGCCCGCCCCTCCGCCGGGGGATAGTCCACCGCGTCCACCATCACGAACGCGATGCGGCACGGCTTGTCGCCGCGATTGACCCAGGCGTGGTTGGTCCCGCGCTGGACCAGGATGTCGCCGGCCTTCAGGTGCACCTCGCCCTCGTCGAGCAGCATGTCGATCTCGCCGGCCAGCACGATCGCGTAGTCGAGCGTCCTGGTCCGGTGCATCAGGGCGTGGCGGCCGCCCTGGGCGTCGCCGCCCAGGCCGAATTCCTTCTGCACCGTCGCGTCGTCGACGCCCTTGGGCGAGGGGAGGAAGTCCGTCACCCGGACCAGGGATCCGCCCGGCGTAGGACCGATGGCCGAGGGGCGGAACGTCGGATCGTCGTATTGCGAGAGGTCCGCCGGCGTCTCGCTGGTCGTCCAGATCAGCGCCGCCTCCATGGCCAG
>CAZTMF010000698.1:0-1754 GCA_964614675.1 uncultured Caulobacteraceae bacterium
CGCCGCGCACGATCCGGACCTGGTGGAGGCGATCGGCCGGGCCAGCGCTCAGGAAGCCGCCGCCAGCGGCATCTCCTGGGCCTTCGGGCCCACCCTGGCGACGCCGCGCGACGTCCGCTGGGGCCGCAGCTACGAGGGATACTCAGAAGATCCGGCGCTCGTGCGCGCCTATGCCGGACGGGTGGTGAGAGGCCTGCAGGGCGATCCCCGCCCGGACCACCTGATCCAGTCGGGTCACGTGGCCGCCTCGGCCAAGCACTTCCTCGGCGACGGGGGCACAAAGGACGGCGTCGACCAGGGCGACGACGACATCTCGGAACGCGATCTGATCCGCTGGCACGCCGGGGGCTATCCGGCCGCCGTCGACGCCGGCGTTTTGACGATCATGGCCTCCTATTCGAGCTGGCAGGGCCGCAAGATGCACGGCAACGCCTCGCTGCTGACCGGAGTGCTCAAGGGGCGGATGGGCTTCGAGGGCCTGATCGTCGGGGACTGGAACGGCCACGGCCAAGTCCCCGGCTGCACGCCCACCGACTGCGCCGCGGCGTTCAACGCCGGCCTCGACATCGCCATGGCCGCCGACAGCTGGAAGGGGCTCTATCAGAACACCCTGGCTGAGGCGCGGGCCGGCAAGATCCCCATGTCGCGCATCGACGACGCGGTGCGCCGCATCCTGAGGGTCAAGGCCACGCTCGGCCTGTTCGATCCCGCGCGTCCTTACGAGGCGCGGCCCGGTGTGATCGGCTCCTCCGATCACCGCGCCCTGGCCCGGCGGGCCGCCCGGGAGTCCCTCGTCCTGCTCAAGAACAACGGCGTGCTGCCGATCAAGTCGAGCGCGCGCATCCTTGTGGCGGGCGAAGCGGCCGACGACATCGGCCGGCAGACGGGCGGCTGGACACTGTCCTGGCAGGGGACGGGCAACACGAACGGCGACTTCCCCAACGGCCAGAGCGTCCTCTCGGGCGTCAAGGAGGCGATCGGAAAGGCCGGCCGGGTCGAATACAGTCCCTCGGGCGCCTTCAGGACCAGGCCCGACGTCGCCATCGTGGTCTTCGGGGAGAAGCCCTACGCCGAGTTCCAGGGCGACATCAAAACCCTGGAATACCAGCCCGGCGCCAAGACCGACCTCGCACTCTTGCGGTCGCTCGAGGCCCAGCGCGTGCCCGTAGTCGCGGTCTTCCTGTCCGGGCGGCCGATGTGGACCAACCCCGAGATCAACGCCTCCGACGCCTTCGTCGCCGCCTGGCTGCCGGGGACCGAGGGCGGCGCCATCGCCGATGTGCTGATCGGCGACAGCGCCGGCCACCTTCGCCACGATTTCCACGGCCGGCTCTCCTATGCCTGGCCCGCCGACGCCGGCCAGACCCTGGCCCGCCGCGACCTCGACCACTCCGAGCCGCAGTTCCCTCTCGGCTACGGCCTGACCTACGCCGATCACCGGCGGATAGGTCCGCTGCCCGAGGACCCGAAGCTGGTGGCGCAAGCCGGGGCGCCGGAGGCCTTCTTCGCCAAGGGCAAGGACGCGCCGGGATGGGCCTTCGTCGCGCGTCCGGCGGGCGCCGCCTCGATCTCGCCCGTGGACGCCGCCGGCGTCCAGGAGGGTGGCCGACGCCTCGAATGGACCGGCGGATCGCCCGCCGAAATCGCGCTGCACGGTCCGGCGCTCGATCTGGCCCGCCAGGCGAATGGCGCGGTCACGATCCAGATCACTCTGAAGATCGACCAGGCCCCGCCCAGCGACATGACCCTGGAAC
>CAZTMF010000699.1:0-1732 GCA_964614675.1 uncultured Caulobacteraceae bacterium
GGCTCATGACGGTGGAGATGTCGCCGTTCATGAAGGCGTTGCGGGTCATGTCGGCCACCCGGACCATGGCGGCGATGGTGCGCTTGCCCTCCGGCGTCTTGCCGTAGGCCGGCGCCTTGGAGAGCACGATCTCCTGCTCCACGTCGTGGGCCAGGTAGTTCAGGGTGGTCACGATCGACCAGCGGTCCATCTGGCCCTGATTGATCTGCTGGGTGCCGTGATAGAGGCCCGAGGTGTCGCCGAGGCCGATGGTGTTGGTGGTCGAGAACAGCCGGAAATGCGGATGCGGCCTGATCACCCGGTTCTGGTCGAGCAGGGTCAGGCGGCCCTGCGCCTCCAGCACCCGCTGGATCACGAACATCACGTCCGGGCGGCCGGCGTCGTACTCGTCGAACACCAGGGCGATCGGGCGCTGGATGGCCCAGGGCAGCATGCCCTCGCGGAACTCTGTGACCTGCTTGCCTTCCTTCAGGACGATGGCGTCCTTGCCCACCAGGTCGATCCGCGAGACGTGCGAGTCGAGGTTCACCCGGATCAGCGGCCAGTTCAGGCGGGCGGCGACCTGCTCGATGTGGGTGGATTTTCCGGTGCCGTGATAGCCCTGGATCATCACGCGGCGGTCGTAGGCGAAGCCGGCGCAGATCGCGAGCGTGGTCTGCGGATCGAACTTGTAGGCGGGATCGACGTCCGGCACGTGCGAATCGCGCTCGGAGAAGGCCGGAACCTCCATGTCGGAATCGACGCCGAACAGCTCTCGGATCGAGACCTTGCGGTCCGGCCTGAGCGTCAGAAGCGGGTCCTGGGTTTCGGTATCTAGCGGCATGACGCGTTCTCTTTAGGCGCCGAAGGCGCGCCGGTCCAGGGGAGGCGGGCGCAAGCCGTTCAGGTGTGGGGGAGCGACCACGATATGGGCGCGGTTCCTGGCGCGGCAAGCTGGGCGTGGCCAAAGGCAAGTAGGAACCACGAACCTCACGAACCACACGAACGGGGCCGCAGCGTCATCGCACGAGACGTTCAACCTCCGCCTTCGGGGGTGAGCCGAAATTCACGAGGACGCCGACGCGGAGACCGGTTGCCTTGAGGTAGTTGAGAACCTGCGCCCGATGCTCAGGCGCAAGTCTTTGGACGGCTTTGAGCTCGACGATTATCTTGTCGAAGCAGATGAAATCCGGCTGATAGAACTGCTGTAGCCTTTGGCCCTTGTAAACGAGTTCAAGAGGCACGAGCTGCTGAAACGGAATCTTGCGGGCGGTGAATTCCAGAGCAAGGCATTCTTGGTACACGGCCTCCAAGAACCCCGAGCCCATCTCTCGATTCACATCGAAGATCGCACCTTGAATCCGAAAAACCTCATCGGCGAACAGAAGGTGTTCGTGTGGTTCGTGAGGTTCGTGGTTCATGCCTTCTCGCCCCGCGTCGCGGCGTCGCGGGCTAGGACCGTTTGGGCCGGGGTGTCCGGGTGCGGGCCGTTGCCGCCGCGGGCTTTGCGGTCTTGGCGCGGGCCGGCTTGGCGACCGCCTCGACGGCCAGCTTCTCGTTACGGACGTGTTCGGACAGGTCCCTGATGGCCTCGGTCAGGGCCAGCATCTCCTTGGCGCGCAGCTCGTCGATCTTCTGGTGCAGCAGCTCGATCTCGAGCTCGGCCTTGATGTTCACGTTGTAGTCGCCCTCGGCCTTCTTGCGGTCGATGTCCTGCTGGCGGTTCTGGCTCATCATGATGAAGGGCGCGGCG
>CAZTMF010000700.1:0-1732 GCA_964614675.1 uncultured Caulobacteraceae bacterium
GTAGCCGGTGTCCAGGGTCAGCTTGAGGGCCTCGGCGTTCATCCAGGCCAGCATCAAGACCTCGCCGGTCTCGGCGTCGGTGGTCACCGCCGCGATCAGGCCATTGGCGTCGAACCGGGGCGCCAGGACGACGCCTCGCTCAAGCGCCTCCTTCGACTCCGCGGTGGGGAAGCCCCCGGCCAAGCGCCTATTTCCGGCTGCAGAAGTTCAGGAACCGCTCCTGCATGGCCAGGTCGGTCTTGAACACGCCGGTGAAGTTGGTGGTGATGGTCGAGACGTGCCGATGGTGCACCCCGCGGGTGGTCATGCACTGGTGCTCGGCGTCGATCAGCACCGCCACGCCCCGGGGCTTCAGGCCCGACTCGATGGCGCCGGCGATCTGGCGGGTGAGGGTCTCCTGGTTCTGCAGGCGGCGGGCGAAGACCTCGACCACCCGGGCCAGCTTGGAGATGCCTACCACCCGGTCGGTCGGCACATAGGCGACATAGGCCTTGCCGAGGAACGGGGCCATGTGGTGCTCGCAGTGGCTCTCCACCTCGATGTCGCGCAGCATGACGATGTCGTCGTAGCCCTCGACGTCCTCGAAGGTCTTGCCGAGCAGCTTGTCCGGATCCTCGACATAGCCCGAGAACCACTCCTCGAAGGCCTCGACCACCCGGCGCGGGGTCTCGACCAGACCTTCGCGGTCCGGATCGTCGCCGGCCCAGGCCAGGAGGGTGCGCACCGCTTCCAGCGCCTTTTCCCGGCTGGGTTTCCGTGGACCCTGGGAGGCCACGCTCAAGGTCGGCTTCTTGGCGACATCCATGCCGAAAATCTTCCCGAACAACGACCGCTCAGCCGTCTATTCCGCCGGCGGTTCCTAAAGTTGCGCGCACGCTATATGGGACGGCGCACCTCAAGGGCAACTCGCGCACGATGAACACACTGTTCCTCTACGACACCATGAGCCGTGAGAAACGGCCCTTCGCCCCGCGCGATCCTGCCCGGGTCACGATGTATGTGTGCGGGCCCACGGTCTACAACTTCGCCCACATCGGCAACTTCCGGCCGGTGGTGGTCTTCGACCTGCTCTACCGCCTGCTGCGCCACGCGTTCGGCGAGGAGGCGGTGCTCTATGCGGCCAACGTCACCGACGTGGACGACAAGATCAACGCCAAGGCCGCGGCCGAGGGCGTGCCCATCGACGTGATCACCGACCGCTACCTCTCGGCCTACAACGCCGACGCCGCGGCGCTCGGCGCCCTTCGCCCCACCTTCCAGCCCCGCGTCACCGAGACGATGGACGCGATCGTGGCGATGATCGCCAAGCTGATCGGGAACCAGGGCGCCTACGCCGCCGACGGCCACGTGCTGTTCGACACCCAGGCCTTCCCCGCCTACGGCAAGCTTTCGGGCCGTCCGATGGACGAGATGATCGCCGGCGCCCGGGTCGACGTCGCGCCCTACAAGCGCCATCCCGCCGATTTCGTGCTGTGGAAGCCGTCCAAGCCCGGCGAGCCGGAGTGGCCGAGCCCCTGGGGCCCCGGGCGTCCGGGCTGGCACATCGAATGCTCGGCCATGATCGACGAGGTGCTGGGCCTGCCGATCGACATCCATGGCGGCGGCATCGACCTCGTCTTCCCGCACCACGAGAACGAGCTCGCCCAGGGCTGCTGCGCCGACCACGTCGACACCTACGCCCGCTGGTGGATGCACAACGGCTTCCTCAACATGGGCGAGGAGAAGATGTCCA
>CAZTMF010000701.1:0-1730 GCA_964614675.1 uncultured Caulobacteraceae bacterium
AGCTTCAGCAGGAAGGCGCTGATCGAGCTCTTGTCGAGGCTCGGCAGCTCGGCCTCGATGACGCGGAAACCCGCCGCCAGCGAGTAGCCGAAATCACCGTCGCCGGCGAGAGCGTCGAGTTCCGAGAAATGCTGCTCGTTCTTCAGGACGGTCGCAGCGGTGGCCTTGACCGCGCGCTCCACGGCGCCGATCGAGATGTCACTCATCTTCCAATCTCCCCAATGACGCGGGCGAAACCCATCACGCGGCCAGCCTGGATGCAAGCCGGCAGAGGTCCTCGAGGGTCACCTTCACGTCAGGCGCGTCGCCCAGCTCGGGCACGACGTGCAGGGCGCCGGTGAAGTCCTCGTCGACGGTGTAGGCGCTGGTGGTGATCAGCGTCGGCAGGCCGGCGCCGGTCGCGGCCATCAGGCCGTTGCGGCTGTCCTCGATCACCACGCACTTGGAGACCGGCAGGCCGAGAGTCTGCTTGGCCAGTTCGTAGATCTCCGGATCGGGCTTCTTCCTGGATACCACGTCGCCGGCCAGCACGAACTCGAACTTCGCCTTCCGCTCGGCCCCGAACAGGTCGAGCACCTGGTCGATGGCCTTGGGCGCGGAGGTGGTGCAGACGCCGAGCCGGACGCCCGCCGCGATCGCCTCGTCGACGATGCGCGAGATGCCGGGCCTGAGCGGCAGTTCGCCCGAGGCGATGATGTCGGTGAAGAAGTCGGTCTTGGTCTTGTGCAGCAGCGCGATCAGCTCGTCCTTCGACTCCGACCGGCCCTCGGGCCAGCCGTACTTGTCAAAGTAGTGCCGCATGCGCTCCTTGCCGCCGCCGATCAGCAGCAGCTCGCCGTAGAGCGGCACATCCCAGTCCGCATCGATGCCCAGGGCCTGGAAGGCCTTGTTGAAGGCCACGCGGTGGCCGTCGCGCTCGGTGTCCACGAGCACGCCGTCGCAGTCGAAGATCAAAGCCTGCATGACGGGTTGGGCCCTCAGGCCGCCTTGGCCAGGAGCTCTTTGGCCCGGCCGCCGCCGCCGAACTCGGCGATCTTGGATTTGAACAGCTCCTTGCACGCCTGGTACTGGGCGTCGATCAGGCGCAGCGGCTCGAAGTCCTTCGGGTTCGCGTTGTGGTAGCCGACGAAGCTCTCGACGAACACGTGCTTGAGGTTGGTCGAGATGTTGATCTTGGCGCAGCCGCCGGCGATGCAGCGGCGAATGGTTTCCTCGTCCAGGCCCGTGCCGCCGTGCAGCGCCATGGGCACGTGGGTGGCGCTGTTGATCTCCTTGATCAGGTCGAAGGCGACCACGGGATCGCCCTTGTAGTAACCGTGGGCGGTGCCGACCGCCGCCGCGAAGGCCGACAGGTCCAGCTGGCTGGTGAAGCGCAGGGCCTCATCCGGCGTGGTCAGGTGCTTGCCCTCTTCTTCCGTGACGACCATGTCGTCCTCGACCCCGAGGATCTGGCCGAGCTCGGCCTCCAGGCCGCAGCCGTGCTTGTCGGCGATCTCCTGGACCCGCTTGGACAGCTCCAGGTTCTTCTCGAACGGCTGGTCGGAAGCGTCGATCATCACCGAGGTCCAGCCGGTCTCGGCGCACTTCCTGATGATCTCGAGATCCTTGCAGTGATCCAGGTGCAGCACCACCGGCGAGGGCGAGTCCTCGGCCACGGTGGCGACCCAGCTGTAGACTTCCTTGTGGCTGAAGTACTTGATCGTCTTGGCCGAGACCTGGACGATCACCGG
>CAZTMF010000702.1:0-1728 GCA_964614675.1 uncultured Caulobacteraceae bacterium
ACGACCTTCACCGGCAACGCCGCCCATATGGTCCTCGGCGCCGACAAGCGCTCCGGCGCCAGTTTCGTGGAGGCGGCCTGGACGGGCGACGCCGCGCCCGTGCTGGAGGTGACCAGCCACTTCTCGACCCGCGACCGCGCGGTGGATCTCTCCCGCCCGGGCGCCGCCAGGTCCCTGAGCGCACACGACCGGATGCTCAATCTGGCCTCGACCCAGAAGGTGCCGCTGGACGGGATCGTCAAGCAGACCTCCGACGCCATCGTCGCGGGCAAGACCACCGACATCGAGAAGGTCCGCGCCATCTACGAATGGGTGGTCGAACACACCTATCGCGACCCGTCGACCGCCGGCTGCGGCGCCTGCAACGTGGTCCAGATGCTCCAGAGCGGGGTGATGGGCGGCAAGTGCGCCGACATCAATCCGCTGTTTGTCGGCCTGGTCCGCGCCCAGGGCATCCCGGCGCGCGACATCTTCGGCCTGCGCGTGGCCGCCTCGCGCTTTGGCTACAAGAGCCTGGGGCCGGCGACGCCGGTGGTCAGCAAGGCCCAGCACTGCCGTTCGGAGGTCTATCTGTCGGGCTATGGCTGGGTGCCGATCGATCCGGCCGATGTGCGCAAGGTGATGCTGGAAGAGCCGCCCGGCCATCTCGAATTCGCCGCCGACAAGGTCATCGCCGCCCGCAAGACCCTGTTCGGCGCCTGGGAGGGCAACTGGGTCCCCTACAACACCGCCCAGGACGTCAGCCTGCCGGGCGCGGACAAGACCATCCCCTTCCTGATGTACCCGCATGGCCAGGCCGGCGGCGTGGCGCTGGCGGACCTCGATCCCGACAAGTTCCGCTACACCATCACGGCCAAGGAGATCGTGGCTTAGCGGCTTCTCTACGGCTTCTTCGGCTGCCAGAGCTCGATCTTGGTTCCGTCGGGATCCATGATCCAGGCGAAGTGGCCGCTGGGGTCGCTGTCGTCGCGCTTCAAAGGCTCGACGCCCTTGGCCTTCAGCTTCGCCAGGAAGGCGTCGAGGTCGTCGACGCCGAAGTTGAGCATGACCTCGCGCCTGGACGGCTCGAAGTAGGTCGTGTCCGCCGGGAAGTGATTGAAGACGATCATCGGCGGATGGTCCGGCGCGTCGTAGCGCAACAGCGCGCCGCCCCAGGATTCCATCTTTACGCCCAGCACGTCCTGGTACCAGGCGGCCAGGGCCTTGGGGTCCTTGCTCTTGATGAAGACGCCGCCGAGGCCGGTGATCCGGCCCGGCTCCGCCGCCGCCGCTCCAGTCGTCATCAGCAGCACTCCCATCACCGCACAGAGAAGCTCGCGCATCGGCGCCCCCTATGACGGCCCGCGCACGGACCTCAGAGGGACTTCGTCTTCGACACCAATGTCCTCAGGCAGTCGGCGGCGGCCTTGGCCATCATGGTCTTCAGAGTCCGGCCTTTGTGGGCCACGAACTCGTCGTTGCTGCCCGCGCTCTCCCGGTCGTCCGGCATGACCTGGCAGGAGGCGGTCTTCACCACGGCGCCCGAGGCGTCCGTGATGGAAAGCTGGGCGGCGTACTTCACGTTGTAGGTGGGCCGCGACGGCACATAGTAGCCGGCGCTCCACTCCATGGTGCCCACGGTGACCGTGTAATCGGCGCGCCCACCGCCGACGACGGTCCCGCCCTTGCGCTTGGCGGCTTGCGGATCGGCGTGGCCGTGGAAACTTTCTAGTTTGTGCCGCAGCGCGC
>CAZTMF010000703.1:0-1726 GCA_964614675.1 uncultured Caulobacteraceae bacterium
CGGTGTTCATGTTGGCGATGTTGTTCGAGATGACCTCGACGTTCAGCTGCTGGGCCGCCATGCCTGTCGCGGCTGTGGAGAGCGCTCGCATCTAGGCTCCTCCTCTAGTTGGTTGAGATTTTGCCCAGACGGTCGATGGCGCTGGTGGAGAGCTGCGCCGTCTGGTCCATCATCTGGGAGATGTTTTCGTAGGCCCGGCTGACCTCGATCAGCCGGGTGATCTGGGTGATCCCCTGCACGTTCGATTGCTCGAGCATGCCCTGGCGGATCTGCGCCGTGGCGGGCTGGGGCTGCAGGTTGGTGTTGTTGTTGTAGAGGCCGTTGCCGTCCTTGGAGAGGGCCGCCAGCGAGGCGAAGTTCACCAGGGCGATCTTGCCGACGACTTGGCCCTGCTGGCTGACCGTGCCGTCGGCCGAGATGCTCGGCGCGCCCTTGAGCGGGTCGAGGGTGACGGCGCCTCCGTCCCCCATGACCGGGTCTCCGGCGGCGGTGACGATCCGGCCCTGGTCGTCCAGGGTGAAGGCGCCGTCGCGGGTGTAGCGCTCGCCGGCAGAGGTCTGAACGCGGAAGAAGCCCTGGCCCTGGACCGCCAGGTTCAGGGCGCCGCCGGTGGCCTTGAGCTCGCCTTGGCTGAAGTCGCGCGCCACGCCCGCATCCAGAGGGAAGTTGACGTTGGCCAGCAGGGGCGAGGTCGGATCGACCGGCAGGTGCTCGGCGTCCGTCTGCACCATCAGCGATTCGACCTTGAAGCCGGTGGTGTCGACGTTCGCCACGTTGTTGGAGATCACGTCGACCTCGTGCTGCAGCACCATCTGGCGCGACAACCCGACGTAAAGAACATTGTCCATCATGGCCTTGGCCGAACGAGGTTTCGCCTCACCCGCTGCAACCCTCGGGCCAGTATTTTCTCCAATAAAATCAGTGAGAAAAAAGGTTAACGGCGGGACGTCGGCCATTCCGGCCCGGCAAAATCTGCAGCCCGGATTATGGTTAACAACCCATCCTTAACCATTGCGGCCGATCCATGGGTTCGAGCATCGCGCCTTCATCCCCGCGGGGGCGCATGCGCGCGGGATCCAGATGGCTCTGTTCAGGAAAAAGCCCAAGGCGAGCGATCCGCCGGCCGATGCCGAGGCGGAAGGCGCGGCTGCCGCAGCGCCCGCGCCTGAGGGCGAGGGCGGCGAGGGCGGCGGCGAAACGCCCGCCAAGAAGAAGCCCAAGCTGATGTTCATCATCGCTGGCGCGGTGGCCGGCCTCGTTTTGGTCGGCGGGGGCGGCGGCGCCTTCCTGATGATGTCGCACCATGGGCCGGACAAGCCTGGCGCCCATGCGTCCAAGCCCAAGAAGAAGAAGGGCGGCGGAGAAGGCGGCGGCGAGGGCGGCAAGGGCCCGGTCGACAAGAACGCGCCCCAGATCACCGACGGGCCGGACGGCGTGGTCTTCTACACCCTGCCCGACATCGTCGTGAACATGCAGACGGCGGACGGAAAGCCCAGCTACCTGAAGCTCAAGCTCACCCTCGAGCTGCCCGGCCAGGACACGGTCGACGTGATCGAGCCCAACCGGCCGCGCCTGCAGGACATGTTCCAGAGCTTCCTGCGCGAGCTGCGTCCCGAAGACCTCGCCGGCAGCCAGGGCAGCTACCAGCTCAGGATGGAGATCCTGCGGCGGGTCAACCTCGTCATCGCCCCGGCCAAGATCAATTCGGTGCTCATCGAGGAGATGC
>CAZTMF010000704.1:0-1725 GCA_964614675.1 uncultured Caulobacteraceae bacterium
GTCCTCGGCGTCGACCAGGATGAAGGGCCGCCCCTGCTTGGCGTCCTCGATGATGTCCTCGACGGCGGCGATCGGCGTGTCTTCCATGGTCACGCGGTCTCCTGCCACCGGGCGAGGTAGCGCGCCAGCATGTCGATCTCGAGATTGGCTGGATCGCCGGGCTTCAGCTGGCCGAGCGTGGTCACCTCCCAGGTGTGCGGAATCAGGTTCACGCCGAAGACGTCGTCCTCGACCTCGTTGACGGTCAGGGACACGCCCTCGACAGCGATGGAGCCCTTGGGGGCGATGAAGCGGTGCAGCGGCCGGGGCGCGCGGATGCGGACCCGGTGCGAGCCGCCCTTGGGCTGGATGGAGACCACCTCCCCGACCCCATCGACGTGTCCGGAGACGATGTGGCCCCCGAGCTCGTCACCCGCCCGCGCCGGCCGCTCGAGGTTCACCCGCGTCCCCTCGCGCCAGCGGCCGAGGGTGGTCTTGGCCAGGCTCTCGCCGGAGACCTCGACGGCGAACCAGCGATCTCCCTTGTCGACCACCGTCAGACAGCAGCCGGCGTGGGCGATCGAGGCGCCGATCGGGATGGTGGCGAGGTCGTAGCCGGTCTCCACCTCGATCCGGAGATCGCGGTTGGTCTCGCGCACCGCCCTGATGCGGCCGACGTCTGTGACAATGCCTGTGAACATCAGGCGACCTCGTAGCGCTCCCAGATGTCCGAGCCCAGACCCTCGACGGCGATGCGACGGAAACGCGGCGCGTCGGCCAGGCGTCCGATCTCCAGCGCGCCCAGGCAGGGCCGGCCTTCCGAGCCCAGGAGGATGGGCGCCCGGAACCATTCGATCCGGTTCACCAGCCCTGCGCGCAGGAAGCTCGCGGCGACCTGCCCGCCGCCTTCCACGAACAGCCGCTTGACCCCCGCAGCCTCCAGCGCCGCCACCATCGGCTCCAGCGCCGGGCGACCGTCCGGACCGGCCGCCACCTCGATATGGCGCACCGCGGGAAGCTCCAGCTCGGCGGTGAGGGTCACGACATAGGTGGGAACGTCCGCCGCCGTCCGCACGAGCTTGCTCGTCGCCGGCAGCCGACCTCGGCAATCCAGTACGACCCGGGCCGGCTGCGGACCGTCGTAGACCGGCAGCCGCACGGTGAGCTCCGGATCATCGGCCAGCGCCGTCCCGATCCCGACCACCACTGCGTCATGCTCCGCGCGAAGCCGGTGCACGGCCGCGCGAGCCTCTTCACCGGTGATCCAGCGGCTCTCGCCCGAGGCGGTGGCGATGCGGCCGTCCAGCGAGGTCGCCAGCTTGAGCGTGACGCTCAAGCCTCAGGCCTCCTCTTCCGCCTGGCCCTCTTCCGAGAGGCCCTCCTCGCCCAGGAACCGGGCGAAATCGCTCGTCTCGCGGAAGTCGCGGTAGACCGAGGCGAAGCGGACATAGGCCACCTCGTCCAGGGTCTTCAGGGCCTTCATGGCCATCTCGCCGACCACGCTGGAAGGGACCTCGGTCTCGCCCATGCTCTCCAGCTGGCGCACGATCGAGGAGATCATCCGCTCCACCCGCTCGGGCTCCACCGGCCGCTTGCGCAAAGCCATGGTGATCGAGCGGGCCAGCTTGTCGCGGTCGAAGGGCGTGCGCCGGCCGGACCGCTTGACGATGGTCAGCTCGCGCAGCTGCACGCGCTCGAAGGTGGTGAAGCGGCCGCCGCACTCTGGGCACAGCCGCCGACGGCGGA
>CAZTMF010000705.1:0-1723 GCA_964614675.1 uncultured Caulobacteraceae bacterium
CCGGAAGTGGACGGGAACCTCAAGCTCGCCGCCCGCAACATTCCGCACTTTGACGTCCTGCCGAGCGCCGGCCTCAATGTGTACGACATCCTGCGGCGCGACACCCTCGTCCTCACCCGGGCAGCGATCGACGCGATCTCGGCCCGTTTCGCTGAGAAGGAGGCCGCGTGATGGCCGCCACCGCACGCCACTACGACACCATCCTCTCGCCGATCATCACCGAGAAGGCGACCTATCTGTCGGATCAGAACAAGGTCGTGTTCCAGGTGGCCAAGGACGCCACCAAGGCCGAGATCGCCGACGCCATCCAGGAGCTGTTCAAGGTCCAGGTGGTGAAGGTCAACACCCTGGTGGTGAAGGGCAAGACCAAGCGCTGGCGGGGCCGTCTGGGCCGCCGCTCCGACGTCAAGAAAGCGATCGTGACCCTGGCCGAAGGCCAGTCGATCGACGTGGCCACGGGGCTCTAGAACAATGGCTCTGAAGCAATTCAATCCGACTTCGCCAGGCCAGCGCGGCCTGGTCCTGGTCGACCGTTCCGAGCTGCACTCGGGCAGGCCCGAGAAGAGCCTGGTCGAGGGGCTGACCAAGTCCGGCGGCCGTGGCGGCGGCGGGCGCATCGCCGTGCGTTTCCGCGGCGGCGGCGCCAAGCGGCTGTACCGCAAGGTCGACTTCAAGCGGCGCAAGTGGGACGTGGCGGCCACGGTCGAGCGGCTGGAATACGACCCCAACCGCACCGCCTTCATCGCGCTGATCAAGTACGCCGACGGCGAACTCGCCTACATCATCGCCCCGCAGCGCCTGCGCGCCGGCGACCAGGTGATGGCGGCCGAGAAGGTCGACGTGAAGCCGGGCAACGCTTCGCCCCTGCGCTCGCTGCCGATCGGCACCATCGTGCACAACGTCGAAATGAAGCCCCTGAAGGGCGGCCAGCTGGCCCGCTCGGCCGGCTCCTACGCCCAGCTGGTCGGCCGCGACGCCGGCTACGCCCAGATCCGCCTGGGTTCGGGCGAGCTTCGGATGGTTCCGGATGGCTGCATGGCCACGGTTGGCGCGGTGTCCAACCAGGACCATATGAACGAGACGATCGGCAAGGCCGGCCGCAACCGGCACAAGGGCCGCCGCCCGCACGTGCGCGGCGTGGCCATGAACCCGATCGACCACCCGCACGGCGGCGGCGAGGGCAAGACCTCGGGCGGCCGTCACCCGGTCACGCCCTGGGGCGTGCCGACCAAGGGACACAAGACCCGCACCAACAAGGCGACGGACAAGTTCATCATCCGTTCGCGCCACGTGAAGAAGGCCCGCTAACTCATGGCCCGTTCGGTTTGGAAAGGCCCGTTCGTCGACGGTTATCTGCTGAAGAAGGCGGACACCGCGCACGGTTCGGGACGCAAGGACGTGATCAAGACCTGGTCGCGCCGCTCGACCATCATGCCCCAGTTCGTGGGCCTGACCTTCGGCGTCCACAACGGCCAGAAGCACGTCCCCGTGCTCGTGTCCGAGGACATGGTGGGCCACAAGCTCGGCGAGTTCGCCCCGACCCGTACCTTCTACGGCCACGCGGCGGACCGGAAGGCCAAGAGGAAGTAGGCCATGGGAAAGAAAGCCACCGAAAGGCGCCAGGCGCCCCACGAGGCTGTGGCCAAGGCCATCAACCTGCGCGTCTCGCCGCGCAAGCTGAACCTCGTGGCCCAGTCGATCCGCGGCCTGAAGGTGCAGCGGG
>CAZTMF010000706.1:0-1718 GCA_964614675.1 uncultured Caulobacteraceae bacterium
AGAGGCACGACTTACATTGCCGGCATTCGGGCGTGTAGAGCGGGATCACATGGTCCCCGACCTTCACCGAGGTCACCCCGGCCCCGACCTCGCGGACGATCCCCGCGCCCTCGTGGCCCAGGATCGAGGGGAAGATGCCCTCCGAGTCCATGCCCGAGAGGGTGTAGGCGTCGGTATGGCAGATGCCGGTGGCCATCACCTCGACCAGCACCTCGCCGGCCCGCGGGCCTTCGAGATCCACCTCCTCGATGGTGAGCGGTTTGTTGGCCTCCCAGGCCACGGCGGCCTTGGTCTTCATGACGCTCCTCCAGCTCTGCGTGCGCCGGTTAGCAGGGCCGGAACGGCTTGGGAACAGGGCAGGCTTGATGGAAGTCAATGCCCCCTCCCCCGTTTGTGGAGCAGTCGATCGTCACCCACGTTGCGCGGTCGTTCGGCCGCATCCGAGGTAGGGATCGTGAGACGCCTTTCAGACATCGTCTGCAATCAGGACCCGCTGGTCATGGCGCAAACCGCGACGGTCAGGTCCGCGTGCCAGGAAATGAGCGATCGTCGCGCAGGCTCGGTCCTGGTCACCGATGAGCGCGGCGCCCTGGCGGGGATCTTCACGGGACGCGATGCGGTCTGCCGAGTCCTGGCGGCCGGCAAGGATTCGTCGACGACCACCCTGCGCGAGGTCATGACCGCCAATCCGGTGACCATGTCGCACGAAATGACCGCCATCGATGCGCTGCGCCTGATGTGGGACGGCGGCTTTCGACATGTTCCCTTGGTCGACGGAGACCGTCTGCTCGGCGTCGTCTCGCGCGGCGACTTCAGGAGCGACGAGCACGAACGCCTCGAGGAGGAGCGGGAGCTCTGGGAGCACATGCGCTAGCTTTGGGCCAATCGGCCGCTCGTCCCCCGCCGCACGGGCGTGGACGTCCCTACCGCCGCAGGTTCGCCACGTCCCGGGCCTTGAGATGCGACGGCGCCGAGCCGAAGCGGGCGGTGACGTAGTTGGCCACGGCGGCGACCTCGGCGTCGGAATAGGCGGCGCCGAAGGCCGGCATGAAGGCCGCTCCCTGGGCCGTGGTCCTGCGCGAGCCCGAGATCACGATCTGGGCGACGTTGACGGCGCTGGGGTCGTTGACGGCCCTGGAGCCGGTCAGGGTGGCGTCGGTGGTGAGGCTGCCCCGGCCGTCCCAGCCATGGCAGCTGGCGCAGGCGCCTTCGAATATGGCCTTGCCGCGCGCGGCGCCGACCTCAGGCGCCGGGAATTTCGGCGAGGCCGGCGCCGGCCCGGCGAGCGTCGCCGGGAGAGCCTTGGCCATCAATGCCGGGACGCTCCGCAGATAGACGATCAGGGCGTGCCGGTCGCCGGGCGTCAGATGGCTGAGGCCGAGGTCGACCGCCTCTGCCATCGGCCCCGAGGCCGTGCCGCGGCCCTCGGCGTGGCCCTTGGCGAGATAGTCGGTGAGCTCGCCGTCGCTCCAGGCGCCGATGCCGGTCAGGCGGTCGGAGGTGATGTTGTAGGCCCGCCAGCCCTCCGCATCGCCGCCGGCGAACTTGCGCCGGTTGTCCAGGCCCTGGAGCAGGTTGCGGGGGGTGTGGCAGCTGCCGCAGTGGGCCAGGGCCTCGGCGAGGTAGGCGCCGCGGTTCCACTCGGGGCTTGCCCCGCCCAGCGGCTGGAAGGCCGGCTCGCGCGCGAACAGGGCGGCCCAGATCCCCATCAGCCAGCG
>CAZTMF010000707.1:0-1716 GCA_964614675.1 uncultured Caulobacteraceae bacterium
TGATCGCCGCCAGAAGGCACATGGGCACGATCAGGATCACCGCGAAGGGCAGGGTCACGCTCTCGTAGAGCGCCGCCAGCAGGAGGAAGGCGAAGACCACCGCCAGCACGAAGACCAGATAGCCCGAGCCGCCCGCGGCCTCTTCCTGGAACGCCAGCTCGGTCCATTCGGCGCCGAAGCCGGCCGGCAGGACCCGTTGGGCGGCGGCCATCATCGCCTTGATCGACTGGCCCGAAGAGTGGCCAGGCGTGGTGTCGCCCTGCACCTCGGCGGCCGGATAGAGGTCATATCTCAGCACCCGGTAAGGCCCTGTGGTCCGCTTCAGGTTCACGAACGATCCCAGGGGCGCCATGGCCCCGGTGGCCGAGCGGGTCTGCAGCTGCGGGATCGCCGCCTCGTTCGAGCGGAACGGCCAGTCGGCCTGGGCGATCACCTGGTAGGTGTGGCCGTACAGGTTGAAGAGATTGACGAAACTGGAGCCGAGATAGGTCTGCAGGGTGTCGAACACCGCCGAGTCCGGCACGCCGTAGAGCTCGGCCTTCTCGCGGTCGATATCGGCGAACAGGCGCGGGGTCTTGGTGTTGAAAGTCACGAACGGCCGGGCGACCGAAGGATCCTGCGCCGCAGCGCGGGCCAGATTGTTGGTCGTCTGCTCGAGCGCCTGATAGCCGTGGCCCGCCTGGTCCTCGACGATCATCTTGAAGCCGCCGGCCGACCCGATGCCGCGCACCGGCGGCGGAGTGATCACCCGAAGGTCGGCGTCGGTGATGGTGGCGAAGCGCTTGGTGAGGGCCGCGCTGATCGCGTCCATGGACTGGTGGTGTTTCTCGCGGTCGGCGTAGGGTCCCAGCACCACGTACATCTGCGACGCGTTGGAGGCGGTGGTGCCGCTGGTGGTGTCGACGCCCGTGTTGGCGCCGGCGCCGATCACGCCCGGCGTGCCTTCGACCAGCTTCAACGCACGGCGGGTGACCTGGTCGGTCTTGGCCAGCGACGAACCGGGCGGCAGCACGAGCGAGACCAGGAGATAGCCCTGGTCCTGCATCGGGATGAAGCCGGTGCGGGTGTCGGTGATCCGCCAGCCGGTCAGGACCAGGAGGCCGGCGTAGATGACCAGCATGATCGCCACCATCCGCACCAGGCGGCGCACCAGCTGCGAATAGCGGCCGCTGAGCTCGTCGAAGCCCGAGTTGAAGCGGTCGGCCGCCCCGGCGATCGCGCCGCGCCAGCCCTTGCGGGAGGCATGCTGGTGGTGCGGCTTCAGGATCAGGGCCGCCACCGCCGGCGAAAGGGTCAGGGAGACCAGCAGCGAGATCACCGTGGCGCTGGTGATGGTCAGGGCGAACTGGCGGAAGAACTGGCCCGAGATGCCGCTGACCAGGGCGGCCGGCACGAACACCCCCACCAGCACCAGACAGATGGCGACCAGGGCCCCGCCCACCTCGTCCATGGTGATGTGCGCCGCCTCGCGCGGCGGCACGCCGTTGCGCATATGTCGTTCGATGTTCTCGACCACCACGATGGCGTCGTCGACGACGATGCCGATGGCCAGGACCAGGGCGAACAGGGTCAGGGTGTTTATCGAGAAGCCCGTGGCCTTCAGCACCGCCAGGGTGCCGATCAGCGACACCGGTATGGCCAGGATGGGGATGACCGCCGCCCGCCAAGTCTGCAGGAAGACGATCACCACGATCACCACCAGCACCAGGGCCTCGA
>CAZTMF010000708.1:0-1714 GCA_964614675.1 uncultured Caulobacteraceae bacterium
GTTCAAGGAGATCAACGAGATCGAGAAGCTGCACCTGGCCTCGATCCGCTCCGCCCGGCGCTCGATCTATCTCGAGAACCAGTACTTCACCTCGCCGGTGATCGGCGAAGCCCTGGCCGCCCGACTGGCCGAGCCGGACGGACCCGAGGTGGTGCTGGTGTCCACCGAGCACAGCCCCAGCTACTTCGATCAGATGACCATGGACCGCACCCGCGCGGATCTGCTGCGGCGGCTCTGGGCGGCGGACCTGCATGACCGCTTCCGCGCCTACTTCCCCCGTACGCCCGCCGGCCGGACCATCATCGTCCACTCCAAGGTGGCGATCATCGACGACCGGATCGTGCGGATCGGGTCGGCCAACCTCAACAACCGCTCGGGCGGTTTCGACACCGAGTGCGACGCCGTGGTGGAGGCCCGGACCGCAGCCGAAGCCGGGGCGCTCGCGCGCTTCCGCGCCCGGCTGCTGAGCCACTTCGTCGGCTATGCGCCCGCGGACGTCGAGGTGATGACCGCCGAGCGGGGCCTGGCGGCGGCCGTCGACGCCCTGGCGCGCTCCAGCAATGGCCGCCTTTCGCCCCTGGCCCCGTTGCCCATGGGCCCCCTCGCCTCGCTGATCGCCGACTACCATCTGGGCGATCCGCTAGACGCCAGCGACTCCTGGCGGCCGCTCGCGCGCAAGAAGCGCCTGGAGGGCGAGGCCGAAGATCAGGCCAAGGCGCTCAGGCCGCTTTCGGATCGATCCTGAAGTCCACCGCCAGCGGCACGTGATCGGACGCCTGTTTCACCAGCGCGCCTCTGCCGGTGTGCACGCCCGTCACGGTCACCGATCGGCTGACGAAGACATGGTCGATGCGGATCATCGGCAGACGCGAGGGGAAGGTCGGGATGCCGCGGCGCCGGTGAACCTTCTGGGCGTCGCGCAGACGCTCGGCCACGCGGCGATAGGCGGCGTGGCGCGAGGTGGCGTTGAAGTCGCCGAGCAGTATGGCCGGATCGGTGCAGTCGGGATGCCCCATCCACTCGCCGCTCACCAGGGCCGCCGCCTGCGCCCGCTGTTCGTGCGGCACGAGGCCGAGGTGGGTGTTCACCACGTCGAGCTCGACGTCGCCGAGGTCGATCTTCACCCAGAGCGCGCCCCGCGGCTCGAGACCGCGCACGGCGTTGGATCCCGGCAGGGGCCCGGCCCGCATGACCCGGATCGGACAGGAGGTCAGGATGGCGTCGCCGTAGCTCTCCTCCTCCACGCGGAAAGCGGGATGGAAGTGGAAGCTCATGCCCAAGAGCTCGGCGATGGCGTGGGCCTGGTCGACCATGTCCGTCCGGGCGCGCAGGACGTCGAGCTCCTGCAGGGCCACGATGTCGGGCCGCATCTGGGCGATCACCTTGGCGATGCGCGCCACGTCGAGCTCGCCGTCCATGCCGACGCAGCGGTGGACGTTGTAGGTCAGGATGCGAGGCATCTAGAGCATGCCCTGATCAGTCCGCCGCCCTCCCCTCGCCCCATGCGAAAGGCTCCGCAGGTCTAAACGCGCGTGCGGAAGGGATCGGCGGCGAAGACGCCCAGGATTTCGAACCTTTCGCAGAAGAAGCTCAGCTCCTCGAAGGCCAGCGCCAGGGCCCGGTCTTCCGGCCGGCCCTCGACTTCGGAATAGAACATGGTGGCGCTGAAGGCCCCGTCCTCCATGTAGCTTTCCAGCTTGGTCATGTTCACGCC
>CAZTMF010000709.1:0-1709 GCA_964614675.1 uncultured Caulobacteraceae bacterium
ATGCAGAGCAGGGCGAGGCGCTCGGGGCCGTCGGACGGCAGGGGTCTGGCGATGGCGCGCCACACCCGCTCGCGCGCGCCGCCTTCCTCGAACACGGCCTCGGACTCGATGCGGCCGTGCAGCGCCTCATCGACGGCCTCGAGCACCCGCGGGTTGCGCAGGTGCCCGGCCAGCAGGCCGTCGCTGCGCTGGAGCCGGAGCAGCTCGCGCGCTGCGGCATTGGCGAACACCAGCCTGGGCTCGCCGTTCTCCTCGCCCTGGTCGCTGGCCAGGAGCACCGGGTCCGACAGGCTTTCCAGCACCAGGGCGTAGGGCGGATCGGGGCGCTCGACGATTTCGGCGGCGCCCGGGCTCTCGCTGGCCGCGCCGGAGCGGGGCCACAGGGCGAGCACCGCCGCGCCCGCCGCCGCCAGGCCGGAGACCGCGGACACGCCAATCGAGGCGCCGGCCGTCCGCAACAGGACAATGATCACCACCGCGGCCAGGGCCGCCGCCAGGGCGATCCTGCCTCCGTGCGCCGGTCCCGTGGACCGCAGGGAATTGTCGACCGTGGCCATGGCGATTCGCCGCTGCAACAGAAGTCGGCTTCCCACGTCTAAGTGACGCTTCGATGACGGCCAAGCCGGGCGTTGGCCGCGGCGCGGGAGAGCGCCTACGCCGGAGGACGGCGTACAGGTTTTCCGCTGCGCCAGTTGGACAAGTACAGAACAGCTTTTCTGACGAAATTCCAAAGCGATACGATAAATGAAATGCGAAATCTGCAGCTTAGAAATCTGGCTTGAAAATTACGCCGGACCGGCGGCGCGGACATCCCCGCTTGATTACATGGATAACGAAATATGGAACCCACCTTGGGCCTCGCCGTTCTATTTTCGGGAGAGGGGTTACCAGAACGGAGCAATCCAATGGCCGCCCATGTCTTTGATGTTACGGAACCGACTCTGAGTTCCACGAGGGATCCAATCGTCCGCAATTCGGGCGCCGCGACCACCACCGCCCCCGCCGGCGGACCGATGTTCGCCTCGCAGCCCGCCGTTTTCCAACGCATGCACGAACGCTCGAAGGTCGGCGTCGGCCCGGTGATCGGCCTGGTCGTCGGCGCCCTGCTGGTCGGCGGAACGATCTATGGCACGAGCCGCCACCACCAGGCGGCCAATGCCCCCGCCGCGGGCATCCACGCCACGACTCAGGCGCCCGCCATGGCCGCCGCCACGCCGGCCCCGTCGCCTGTCGCGGCCAAGCCGGCCCCGGCCGCTTTGGCGCCCGAGCAAGCCGCGCCCAAGCACCTGAGGATCGTCGCCGCGCCGCCGCGCCCGGTCGCTCCGCTCCGTGTGGCCCGCGCCCCGGCCCGCGCTCATACCGCGGCGCGTGTCGCCCCGGGTCCCGCGCCCGAGAGCACGGCGGTGGCCCCGCCCGCGCCGCTGGCGGTCACCCCTGCGCCTCAGGCGGCCGCGCCCGCCCCCGTGACGCCGCCCACCCTGTCGACCCCGGCGCCGCAACCCTCGCCGGATGCGGCTCCGACTCCGGCCCCGGCGCCCGCCCTCGACGCCGGTTCCGCGCCGCAATAACGACTAGTCCCGGCCCAGCCTGGGCGGCTGAAGGGCGGCTCCCGTTCCGGGCGCCGCCCCGCCCCACGAAAGCCCCCCGTATGCGTTACGTGTGCTAACCCCCGCCAGGCACCCCCGAGAAAGCCCGATGTCGCACAACCC
>CAZTMF010000710.1:0-1708 GCA_964614675.1 uncultured Caulobacteraceae bacterium
CCCGCGCCGCGCTGGGCCATCTGCAGGAAGATGAAGAGGCACATGAACGGCATCGCGAGGAAGACGATGCGCAGGTAGACCTCCGCCTCCGCCCGGGAGACCGCCGGCGTGCCCATGGCCCCCAGGATCGATGGGGCGGCGAAGTAGCCCACCACGCCGATCAACACCGCCAGGCTCATGAAGAAGACGACGGCGGTGCCCATCACCTTCTTGACCATCCTGAAATCGCCGGCGCCGACGGCCTGGGCGATCAGGATGTTGGAGGCCATGCCGATCCCGAACAGGGAACCCAGCATCAGCATCATCACGATGTTGGCGTTGCCGATCGCGGTGATGGCGCTGACGCCGAGGGTATGGCTGACCCAGAACTGATTGACGCTGCCGTTCAGCGACTGCAGCGCATTGCCGCCCAGCACCGGCAAGGAAAAGACCAGGAGCGTCTTGGTGATCGGCCCTTCGATCAGCTGCTGGCGATGATTGCCGCCACGGCCGCCGGGTCGGGGCGAGCCTCCTGGACTATCCATGTTTGCGTACGCCTTGCACGATTGCAGCTGGGCGGACGAACCTAGCCCGCGGCCTGTCCCGGCCGCCTTATCCCAGCGTCCCTTATATTCTGCAGGTCCCGGATTAAGCCCGCGATTGACGGAGTCAAGGGAACGGCGCCGGCGCCTCAAATCCGGATCACCACCTTGCCGAAGAAGTCCCCGGCGATGGCGGTCTCGTAGGCTTGGCGGGCCTCGCCCCAGGCGAAGACCCTGTCGACCACCGGCTTGATGCCGTTCGTGGTCATGGCCTTCAGCATGTCCTCGAACATCGCGCGGCTGCCCACCATGATCCCGTGCACGCTGCCCGCCTTGAAGGCGAGACCGATGGGGTTCAGGGCGACGGGGTTGTCCCCGGGCTGGGTCATCACCCCGATCAGGGAGATCTTTCCGGCCCAGCCGAGGGCCGCATAGGACTTCGGCAGGGTGCCCGCGCCGCCCACCTCGACCACCACGTCGACGCCGCCGCCGGCGACGGTGGGCTTGCCGTCCCGTCCCGGCCCTTCGACTCCGCCGGTCAGACGCTGGACCTCGTTCTCCCAGTCGGGCGTGGTCCGGTAGTTGATGCAGGCGTCCGCCCCCATCGCTTTCAGCCGCTCGATCTTGGCGTCGGAGGAGGAGGTGGCGATCACTCGCGCGCCGGCGGCCCGGGCGAATTGCAGGGCGAAGATCGAGACCCCGCCCGTGCCCTGGATCAGCACGCTCTGGCCCGCCTTCAACGGCCGGCCGGCCACGAAGAGGGCGTTCCACGCGGTCAGGGCCGCGCAGGGCAGGCAGGCGGCCTCCTCATAGCTGAGGCTGTCCGGGATCTTCACCAGGCCGTCCTCGTGGACCATCACCTGTTGGGCCAGGACGCCGTCGCGGGGCCCGCCCAGGGCGGCGAACCCGGCCCGCGGCTTCCCGTCGACCCAGACCTGGAAGAAGGTCGGACAGACCCGGTCGCCGACCTTGACCTGGCTGACGCCCTCGCCGACCGCGATGACGTCGCCGGCCCCGTCCGACAGCGGAATGAAGGCCCCGGGCGCAGGGGTGTGGTAGCCGCCCTTCACCATCGGCTGGTCCCGATAGTTCAGCGAGGCCGCGCGCATGCGCACCACCACCTCGCCCGGGCCCGGCTGGGGATCGGGCCGCTCGACCTCGGCCAGCCGGTCCAGGCCCTCGCCTTC